>CAMFKD010000121.1 GCA_945957095.1 uncultured Chlamydiae bacterium | reverse complement strand
GCCGTAACTCCCCAGATGACGGTGTGAGTTCCTGATAAGCCCATTGCGGCAATGGCGACCAAGCCTGAGAGGAGGCCTGCTGCGAAATAGAGGGTGGTAAAGGCATGGGTGCCGAGCCGCTCTACGAGGGCTGAGCCGGTGATCCAGAGTAAGTACATCTGAAAGGCTAGGGTGATGATCAACGATAAGGTAAGGCCAGAACCAAAGGTTGGGTAGATAAAGAAATAGGTCAACGGTTGCCATAGGAAGCCGCTTGTGACTCCTTGATAGGATAGACACAAAAAAGAGGCTAAACCGGGAAACCCGGTTAAGTAGGAAATCAACCCCTCAGTCAAGGCCAAGATTAGCGTAGTAAGTGTTGTGATCCCGATAATCAGTTGGACTACCTTGGGTGTGGAAGAGGGGCCGAAGCTTTGTTCAAGGAGGCTGCGCATGGGAGACCGTTATGAGTTTATTGGCTATCTTTTCACATGCGCTCGTCTAAGACAATAGAAATTTGGGCCGGCGAGGTGGTACGCCGGCCCAAATAGAGAAGAGCTAAGAGGCGGTAACACGGCGTTTTCGTTGCACAACGGCTACCATAGCTAGGAAGCCTATCAGCAGGAGATAGGTGGTGGGTTCTGGGACCTTAATCTGCGATTGGGTGATCACGCGGATCCAGTCACCTGGCTGTGTCACATGGCTGTTAACTGTCAGAACATTGCCACTGATGAGGTAGCTGTCGTTCGACTCAAAGCCTCGACTGTCAAAAGGTGAGGGATAGAGCGTTGCAGGGTTACCCAACAGCGCTGTCGAGGCACCTTCAAGCAGGCCATCTTGGTCGCTCATGACACCAAGAATTGGACCGTCAAAGGTCCACTCGATCCCTAAGTCTTCTGCAGAGCCTGACACGATATTAAAGAAGATCATATGGCTATCGACGACGGTTCCCGGTGCAATAAAGCCTGAGTCGACAGCAAGTGGGGCGAGGAGTAATACATTCTGCTTTTCGTTAAACCCTTGTTGATGGTCATTAATAACGCCGGCATTAAAGACCATAGAAGGGGCGCTGATGATCTCACCATCTGGCGTGACGCTGACAAGAGCAGCGCCGAGGCTGCCTGTTCCGATTAGGCAGCCTAGCGCTGCTACCGATAACCAATGTTTCATATCAAGTAGTCTATTATTCATACCATCCCCCTATCTAAGTAATTGACATGTTTATTGTTGATATCGAGCAAATTAAAAATATTTATTAATCTTTAATTACATTAAATAAGAGTGTAAATTATTTAGCAATAGTTATTTATGATGGTTTTAATCGTTCATGGGATGAACATCCGAGCCCGTGTGCGTGTGCGTGCCCGAAGTCCATAAATCGGGCTCGGGCTCGAGTGGGTATATAGAACATGTACTTCTCAAGCCTTCTGCACACATAGCTTAATGCCTATGGGCACGCACACTGGCTCGGGCTCGAATGGTGATATACCTTGTGAATAAAGGCAAAATTGGTTACGCTGCCTCATGTGCCATAGAAAAACGGTGTTTAACGTCTAGATTTTTCGGGAGTCGTCAATGAAGAAAGACATTCACCCCAAGTACCAAGAAGTATTGTTTGTGGATACGGCCACTGGAGTGCGTTTCGTTTGTGGGACTACGCTGCAGCCGGCAGATAAAGAGAAGTTTCAGGGGCAGGAATATCCTGTCTATCGCGTGGCTATTTCTTCCGCGTCTCACCCGCTCTATACCGGTTCTTCTGGATTAGTGGACTCAGAAGGGCGTGTCGACAAATTCCGCAAGCGTTATGGCGGACAATCGGCACAGAAAGCTGTTGCGCCTGTCGCGGCAGCTCATGGTGATCAGGGTGGAGAGGGACAAGCGAAAGAGCAGAAGAAGCCTGCTAAGCCTACCGCGGCGCCGAAGAAAGCTGCTGCTAAGGCCCCTGCTAAAGAAAAAGCCCCTAAGAAGTAATCTTAGGGCTTTTTACCCCTTTCTCATCCCATCACACGCAATGTAGGCCTTATGGAAAAGAAAGTTCAGCAGCTCTTGTCACAACTGGCGGGGGTCGAGGCTGAGCTTGGGCGGCCAGAGGTTGTTCAAGATCAGAAACGCTACCGCTCTCTGACACAAACCCATTCCTATTTGAGCGAAGTCAAAGATTGTTGGGAATCGTTGGAGACAGCTCGTCGGCAGTTAGAAGAAAATCGCTCGTTGCTGAAGAGTGAGACGGATAAAGAATTTCTTGATATTTTGCGCGACGACTGCGCTAAGCTGGAAGAGAAGATTACCAAGCAGGAGCAGCGACTCGTGTTGCTGCTGGTGCCTCCCGATCCAAATGATCACCGCAATACCATCATCGAGATTCGTGCTGGCACAGGTGGCGATGAAGCGGCGCTTTTTGTGGGCGACTGTGTTCGGATGTACAAGCTGTTTGCTGACCATATGGGTTGGAAGTATGAAGAACTTTCTTGCGCTTCTTCCGATGTAGGCGGTTACAAGGAATACGTCATGGTCGTATCAGGGACAAACGCTTACCGCTACCTGAAGCATGAAGCGGGGACGCATCGCGTGCAGCGGGTTCCTGCGACAGAAGCCCAGGGACGCATCCATACCAGTGCTGTCACCATGGCTGTCTTCATGGAGCCGGAAGAAGGTGAAGAGATCACCATCGATGAAAAAGATTTACGCATCGACACCTACCGCTCCTCTGGTGCTGGCGGTCAGCATGTCAACACTACAGACAGCGCCGTGCGCATCACGCACATCCCTACAGGGACTGTCGTCTATTCTCAGGAAGAGCGCAGCCAGCATAAGAACAAAGCGAAAGCGATGCGTCTTCTGCAAGCTAAGATAGTTGAAGCAGAAGCGCAGAAAGCGGCTGCTGAGATCGCCTCAACACGCGCCAGCCAGGTTGGCAGCGGCGACCGTTCTGAGCGCATCCGCACGTATAATTTCCCACAAAACCGTATCACGGATCACCGGATCGGCTTGACACGCCATAACCTCGACCGTGTGATGGATGGCGATCTGGAAGAGATTGTACAAGCTCTAGTCGCACACTATCACCAGCAGAAGCTGCACACCGATGAACCAACAGACTCTGTAGCATAGTGTGAAGACCATCGGTGATATCCTGACTCTCTCGACACAGTATCTGGAAGCGCGCCAGATCACCAACGCTCGGCGTGAAGCGGAGGACCTTCTCAGCGACGCCCTATCCCTTAAGCGCATTCAACTCTACATGAACTATGATCGCCCTTTGACGGAGGCAGAGTTGACCGTCTGTCGCGAACGGCTGGGAAGGCGCGGTAAGGGCGAGCCCTCTGCCTATATTCATGGTGAAGTGGAGTTTTTTGGCTGTACCATTGCCGTGAGTCCTGCCGTTTTGATTCCGCGTCAGGAGACAGAACTGTTGGTTGATAAGATCGTTACAGCACTGAAGGGAGAGAACCTGGAAGGAACGTTATTGTGGGACCTCTGCTGTGGTTCTGGCTGTATCGGGATTGCGCTGAAGAAAGCTTTTCCAGCTTTGACGGTCGAGCTCAGTGATATCAGACCAGAAGCGGTGGCTATCGCTAAGGCTAACGCGATGAAGAATGGAGTAGACGTCACTGTGCACCAAGGTGACCTGTTTGCTCCTTTTGCTGGGCGTCGTTGCCGTTACTTCGTCTGCAATCCTCCTTATGTTTCTGAGGAGGATTATCAGCAGTTAGCGCGTGAGGTCCGCGATCATGAACCGCATCAGGCATTAGTTGCTGGCGATGGTGGATTTGCCATCTATGCTCGGTTGGCGACCGAGCTGCCTCTCTATCTTGAGAAAGGAGGGAAGGCGTGGATGGAGATAGGCACTGGAATGGGAAACCATCTGCTTGGAATGTTTAGTCCTACCGAGTGGAAAAGAAGTGTTGTCGAGAGGGATTATGCCGGTCATGATCGGTTCTTTTTCCTTGAAAATGAATGATTTTTTAAGTAACCTCTTCGTTATTGTTGAACAATTATATCGCTAGCTTGACATGCTTGGGGCATTAACACAGAAATTGCAGGGCGTCTTTGCCAAACTTGGCGGCAAACGCAAGCTCAGTGATGATAACATCGCTGAAGCTGTCGGAGAGGTGCGTTTGGCTTTGCTTGAGGCCGATGTCAACTACAGCGTCACTAAGGCCTTCATCAAGGGCGTCAAAGAGAAAGCACTAGGCGAAGATCTCCTTAAATCCGTCACCCCTGGACAGCAGTTCATCAAAATCGTCCACGATGAGCTGGTCGCTTTGATGGGGAGCGGAGAAGCCAAACTTGACCTTGAAGGCAAGCCTGCTGTGATCATGGTTTGTGGCCTCCAGGGAGCTGGCAAAACGACACACTGCGCTAAGCTTGCCCGCTATCTCGTAAAAGAAGGCCAATGCCGTAAACCGCTCTTAGTTGCCTGTGATCTACAGAGACCCGCTGCTGTAGAGCAACTGATGACACTTGGGAAGCAGATCGGTGTCGCCGTCTTTACCTCGCCTGGAGAACAGGACCCTGTTAAGGTCGCTAAAGCAGCCCTCAAAGAAGCTGCCGCGCACGACCATGATCTTGTCATCGTCGATACAGCAGGACGTCTGCACATCGATGAAGAGATGATGCAGCAGCTAGAACGGGTTAAAGCTACTATTAACCCGTCTGAGACGCTATTTGTGGCCAATGCCACGACTGGACAAGATGCTGTGAATGCCGCAGCAGAGTTTAACAAGCGTGTGGCCATTACCGGTTCCATCCTCACCATGCTCGATGGTAATGCCAGAGGCGGTGCCGCGATTTCCATTCGCGAAGTCACAGGCAAACCTTTAAAGTTTGAAGGTGTTGGCGAAAAGATCGAAGATCTGCAGCCCTTTCACCCAAAATCGATGGCAGACCGCATTTTGGGCATGGGGGACACCATCAATCTCGTCCGCAAAGCCCAGGAGCACATGGATGAGGGCCAGGCCCATGAGCTGGAAGAGAAAATCCGCAAGGCCACCTTCACCTATGACGACTACCTCACGCAGATGCAGGCCATGAAGAAGATGGGATCGATTAAGAACTTGCTAGGGATGCTGCCCGGGATGTCTCAGCTTGGCGATCTCAATATCGATGACAAAGAGTTTGGTAAGATAGAAGCAATTATTCTCTCCATGACCGCTGATGAGCGTATGGAGAAAGAAGAATTAGTGCCCAGCCGCCGTAAGCGTATTGCTAGTGGCAGCGGAAGCAAAATGGAAGATGTCAATAAGCTGGTCAAATCTTTTAAACAGGCAAAACAGTTTTTTAAGAACATGCCAGCGAAGAAAAATATTCAAAAGATGCTCGGAGGAGCCTTATGGCGTTAAAAATACGACTGCGACGACAAGGTCGCACCAACCGTCCATTCTACCGTCTGGTAGTCACCGAAGTGACGACCCGTCGCGATGGAAGATACCTGGAAGCGCTAGGTTGGTATGACCCCCTTGGTGTAGAGCCTGCACAAAACTATCACCTAGATGAGCCACGTATTCAGCATTGGCTGGAGAAAGGAGCCCAATTTACCGAAAGCGTAGAATCTCTGCTTGCTAGAGGTGCTCCACAGGTGATGCAAGGCTATCGCGCCAGAGTAGCCGCGCATAAAGCTAAGATGCGCGAAAAGAGAAAGGCGAGAAAGGCCGCTGAAGGTTAGGCATCGCCAGCTATCGGCAGAGGGGTAGGGGAGTACATTGTGCGTATCGACATTGTCAGTTTATTCCCCGATTACTTCCGAGGACCCTTTGACGAAAGCATGATCGCCCGTGCCCGCCGTCAACAGATTCTGGATATCCGCATCGTCGATCTCAGACAGTATGGTCTTGGAAAGCATCGACGTGTGGATGACAGAGCCTATGGCGGGGGACCTGGTATGGTGTTGATGGCTGAGCCTGTGGCACAGGCTCTCCGTGAGGTGAAGGCTCAAAGTGAGAAGAAGACACAGCGGACGCTGTACCTCTCGCCGCAAGGAGCCCCTCTTAAAGCGAGTAAGTGTCGCGAATTAGCCAGTGTGGACCACCTTATTCTGCTGTGTGGGCATTATGAAGGGATAGACCAAAGGGTATTAGACGCCGAGGTCGACGAAGAAATCAGCATCGGTGACTACGTGTTAACGAATGGGTGTTTGCCGGCTATTGTCCTTGTCGACGCTGTTGCTCGTTTTATCCCTGGGGTCATTGGCCATAGCGAGGCAGCTAATGAGGACTCCTTTGAACAGGACCTATTGGATTGCCCGCACTACACGCGACCGGAGGTCTTTGAAGGTGTAGCTGTACCGCAGGTGCTGTTAAACGGCAACCATGCCGCCATTGCGCATTGGCGGCATGAACAGGCGGTAGCCAAGACGCGCTGTTGCAGACCGGACCTCTTGATGAGGTATCGAGAGCAACATGAAGGTTAAGGAATATTCAGGAGATCGGTAATATGAGTAGAACAACAGTAATCGAAAAAGTAGAACAGATGCAGGTGCGTAAAGATGTGCCTGACTTTGCCATTGGCGATACCATCAGTGTGCATATCCGCATTGTGGAAGGGGACAAAGAGCGTACCCAAGTGTTTACCGGTACCGTCATCGCAAGACGCGGGACAGGGTTGTCCGAGACGTTTGCTGTTCATCGCGTGGCTTATGGCGAAGGCATGGAGCGCGTTTTCTTATTGCATAGCCCACGTGTCGGTAAGATCGAGCTTGTGAAGCGTGGCCGCGTGCGCCGTGCTAAGCTTTACTACCTACGCGGAACATCCGGTAAGAAGGCGAAAGTGCGCAATCTTCTCGGTAGCCGTGCTAAGGTAGTCGCTGAAAGTGCAGCTGTCGAAGCTGCCACAACGCAAGAATAGCTATCTAATAGATGTCTGACGCGGCTGAAAAAGCACGTTTAGACGCTTTGCTGGTTGTGGAGAGACAGTCATGTGACGAGGGGTACCGCTTCATCGCTGGTGTCGATGAAGCGGGACGAGGCCCCCTCGCAGGGCCTGTCGTCGCAGCCGCTTGCATCATTCCGGACGATGTCTATGTGTGGGGTGTGGATGACAGCAAGAAGCTGACTGCGGCCCAGCGGTTGCAAGTATTTGATTGCATTGTCACCAACTCCCGCATTGTCTATGCGATTGGCGAAGCCAGCCATGATGAGATTGACACTATTAACATCTTAGAAGCCACTAAGAAGGCAATGGGACGTGCTGTGGCGGGTTTGAAGCAGACTCCGGATCTCTTGCT
>CAMFKD010000120.1 GCA_945957095.1 uncultured Chlamydiae bacterium | reverse complement strand
AAACGCATGTGATGACTCCTTGCTGTTGTGATAGAATCTTTTTCTATAGCCCATTCTGATGGGATGATGCAAAGAGAAAGTTGCCACCGTCTGAGTGATGTACTATACTGTTTCGGAAAAGTGGAACAAAACCGATAACGGAGGTGTCATGGCAGAGCGGCAAGGGACAGTGTTTCGAGGGACGATGCTTGTCGCTGGGACGACTATTGGCGGAGGAATGTTAGCTCTCCCTGTAGCAACAGCTGAGGTGGGTTTTTTCCCCTCGCTCCTTGTCTACTTTTGTTGTTGGGCCTTTATGGCCTGTACTGGATTGCTATTGTTAGAAGTGTGTTTGTGGCTGAAGGAAGATAGCAATATCGTCTCCATGGCTGGTCACACTTTAGGCAAAGCAGGTAGCTACTTTGCTTGGACGTGGTACCTATTCCTCTTCTACTGTCTAACATTAGCCTATGTTGTTGGCGGCGCCAACTTTATCAAAGATGTTGCTGGAGGGGCATTATCTGATCGATCCAGTGCGTTCCTTTTTGTAGTTCTCTTTGGCTCTCTGGTTTATGCCGGCGCTAAGGTAGTGGGGCATCTGAATGTTGTGTTGATGACCGGATTGGCCTTAGCTTACTTTGGGTTTGTCGTCTTAGGGGTGAGTCATATCAACGTCGAAATGCTATATCGCACCGATTGGAAAGCGATGTGGAGCGCTTTGCCTATCGCTTTTGTTGCTTTTGCTTACCAAGGATTGGTACCTACCCTAGCTCGCTACATGCACTATGATTTGGCGAAGACCCGGCGGGCGATTCTCCTCGGTAGCTTTATCCCTCTCGCTACCTACATTGTGTGGCAGGGGCTCATCCTGGGTATCGTTCCGCTAGAGGGGCCAGGGGGACTGGCCGAAGCAAGGGCTGCGGGACAAAGCGCTGTGCCTCCACTTAAGCATTTCATCGATGCTCCCTATGTCTATCATTTGGGGCAGTTCTTTGCTTTTTTTGCTCTGACTACCTCATTCTTAGGTGTCACCCTTGGCTTGCTCGACTTTTTGGCCGATGGGCTAAAAGTAGAAAAGACAGCCCTAGGCCGTGCATTTCTATGCCTCATCGTTTTCGTGCCACCCCTTATTTTGGCAGAGCTCTACCCTTCTATTTTCTTGCAGGCGCTGACATTGGCTGGCGGCTATGGGGTTGCCTTGTTGCTTGGGTTGCTTCCCATCTGCATGGTGTGGGCAGGACGCTATCGGAAAGGCCTCAGAGGAACGGAGATGCTCCCTGGGGGGCGTTGGGTCCTTGTGGCTCTTATCCTGTTTGTCTGCATCGAGCTGGTTATCGAGGTGGCTCACTCGCTGTAAGTGTTCGGTGGTATGGGGGGATGGTCCTTGACTTCTTCGGGGTAGTAATGGCGCATGGCGTTTTTCTGGAGAGTGAATTTGGTGTCAGGTAGTCGCCAGGGATTCACACCAGGTGTTGAAAAAACCTGGTTGTTGTACTGCATTTGGCCATAGTTCCAGCCATTGTAACCATTTCCATACCTTCCCCAGTAGTAGTAGTTAGGATTGCCCCAATTCCACGCAGGAGACCACACCCAACCTCCCCATCCACCCCAGCCAAACCCGCGGCTAAAGGCGCTAGCATGCGCACTGGCCGAAGCACTGGCAGATACGTGGATTGAGCCGCCTCCACTGTGGGCGGAAGCGCCTGAATGCGCAGCGCGTAATGCTCCAAAAGAAAAACTGAGGAGTAAGAGTACGGCAATAGTTATCACGATTACATGGTAATGCTTCATATTTTCAGTCTCGTGTAAAAATACTGTTACGTGCTAGTACAATTTTTATTATATACATTAAGTATTATTATTTGTATACACTTGTCACCAATGGAAAAGTAGAAAAAAACATGATTTGAATGATATAACGATATGAATGATAAAAATTAACTACTAACATTTAGGAATTTACTACCACGGAGCGCACAGAGAACACAGAGGAAAGACAAGGAAATGAGAGACCCCTTTCGATTTTTACGAAGGTATTGTGTTTGTTTTTTTCATTTCCCTCTCTGTGTTCTCTGTGCGCTCTGTGGTGAAAATTTCAGCGAAAGCAGCTGCATCAACCTCAAAACTACAATTCAGAATGTTTCTTTTTTCATCATTCCTATCATTCACATCATGGTTCTTTCCGCTCGACCCATACATTTGCACCCTATCTCTAATCATATGGTGCTCTCATTGACCTGAATCTATCCCAGGTTTCGTTCACCTTTTGAAGCTTCTTTGGTATCGGTTTATCGCTTAGACCGAAACTGCTGGCCTTTCCAGGTGTGCTGACCATCGCGCCAATCTGTACTCCTCCAGCCATAATAGGCAGAAGAGGGGTAGTAGTAGGTCGGATAGTAGTAATAAGGGGTGCTATACGAAGGGGTGTAATATTGGTAAGGGGAGTAATAGTAGCTTCCCCCTACAGGATAATAGGAACTCTGTGGGTAGTAGGTGTCGTTCGATTCATAGTAGGTGTAGGTGCCATTAGGCGATTGGTACTGCACCATGAGTTCAGCAGCCAGCGGATTAAGCCACGCCCAGGCTGCTAGGGCGAGACTGGTTGCTAGCGAGGATAACGTTTGGGACATATGCCCTCCTAGATTATATGTTCAGCCATCTCTCCTTCGAGCTTGAGGCCCATATGCATTAAGCTATGTATGCAGAAGACTTGAGAAAACGATAGGAACGATAAAAATTAACTACTAATATTTAAGAATTTATCACCACAAAGTGCGCAGAGCACAAAGAGGAAAGACAGGGAAATGAGAGATCTTTTTTCGATTTTTACGAAGGTATTGTATTTGTTTTTTTCATTTCCCTCTCTGTGTTCTCTGTGCGCTCTGTGGTGAAAATGTCGTTTAGCTTAATGCATATGTGTGAGTGCCCTTGCCCGAAGTCCATAATCGGTATAAAAAGGCCCACCCAAGAGCAGTGGGCCTTTTTGGGCCTTGTTCACCTTTTCGATCAGTTTTCGGCTGGCTGCAAGGATCTCATCTACCGCATCCGTCTCCTCGGCAATAGGTGATGCTATTCCCTCGTCGTCAGCTGCGGCATCTGAGACCCTTCGCCTGGCCGAAATTCTGCCCGAAAAGGTGAACAAGGCCTCTTTTCTCACTTCAATCCTACCAACCCCATCCATTCCAGAACCATCCTCCATAACCACAAGAAGGACAATATCCTCTATCATAATATCCATCTCGGTAATAATACCTGTTTGAATAATTGTAAGATGGATAGTCGTAATAATGTCCATAATTGTAGTAAGGTGAATAATAGTACTGATCAGAATAGTAGTAGTCTCCATTTTGGTAGTAACCGTTTTCAGGGTAATAATAAGAGCGGTATCCGACAGGTTGGCCATAGCTAAAGCTGACCCAGGCTACCTGTTCTTTAGGAGGATAATTCGCCTGGTTCCCTGAGAGGCTACCGGCTTGGAGAAGAGTGCTGTTGGAGAGAGAACCCATCAGCATTCCGACTGTGAGAAGTGAAGCCACGATTGATAACTTCGGGTACATAAAACCCCCTTAACTATCTAATCTTGATGACTACTTTGGATAAGTACTTAGTACTCATCCAATTAGAACTATAGAACTAAATTAAATGTTTATCAAATTAATTGTTCATAACTAGTCGAACAGAGCGTCGACATAAGCATCCGCGTTAAATGGCAGCAGATCATCTGCCCCTTCGCCGACGCCGATGAATTTGACTGCGATTCCAAGCTTTTTCTGGATGCTCACGACGATTCCACCCTTGGCGGTGCCATCGAGCTTCGTCAGGATGACGCCTGTGATGGGGGTAAATTGGTTAAAGACTTTGGCTTGGTCGATCGCATTTTGTCCTGTTGTGGCGTCTAACGCAAGCAAGATTTCGTGCGGGCTGCCTGGGATCACCTTACCGCAAGAACGGCGGATTTTCTCTAATTCCTGCATAAGTGGTGTTTTGGTGTGCAGGCGACCGGCGGTGTCGAGGATGACGATATCACTGCCGCGTGCTTTGGCAGCAGTCACCGCGTCGAAGGCGACGGCGGCGGGGTCGCTACCCGGTTGTCCCTTGACGATATCGACGTCGATCTTCCGAGCCCAGCTGTCGAGCTGTTCGATAGCGGCAGCGCGGAACGTATCGGCGGCCCCGACCAGGACCTTCTTTCCTTCTAGGGTCAGGCGTTTAGCCAGTTTAGCAACAGATGTTGTTTTTCCGTTACCGTTGACACCGACGACAAGTAAGACTGTCGGCGATCCAGCAGCACCTGTGTTTAAGGTGGTTTCGCCAGATCCCAGCATCTCCAACACAGCAGTTTTGAGCGCTTTCAGCAGCTCTTCAGATGTTAACCCAGGGTTATTTTGATGGATTTCTTGGATTTTGCTCGCCAATGCACCAGCCGTTTCGACACCAAGGTCGGCTTCATAAAGCAATTGTTCCAGGCGATCCAGAGCGTCTTCGTCGAGCCTGCCTCCGAACAGTGCTCGCAGGCGGTTGCTGAACGCGGCGCGCGTCTTACTGAGCGCATCTTTTACTTTGCTGTATCCAGATTTAAGAAAATGCAGTACCATCTGGCTAAGGCCTTCTCTTGTGTCCTTGGTGGCTGGGGAGTCTAACACAGTTGGAATTATCGAGAAAGTTCTGCCATGAATACACATGAATACCAAGCTAAAGCCATTCTAAAAAAGTATGGCATTCCGGTTCCCGATGGTGCTGTCGTACGCACGCGCGATGATGCCAAGCGTGCCATCGATGCTCTGCAACTAGAGCGCTCTCTAGTAAAAGTGCAGGTGCATGCAGGTGGTCGCGGCAAAGCCGGCGGCGTCAAGATGGCCGACAACAAGCAAGAGATCTTGAACCTTGTTGATAAGATGCTGGGGATGAAGATCGTTACCAATCAGACCGGTAAAGAAGGCATCGTCGCTAACGAGTTATTGCTCTATTCTCCTGTTGTGATTTCTAAAGAATTCTATCTAGGTGCCGTCATAGACCGCCACAAAGGTCGCGCGATTCTGATCGCTTCGCCGGAAGGAGGCATGGAGATAGAAGAAGTCGCAGCGAAGACACCTGAGAAGATACTAACCGTTCCTATCCGCTTCGATGGGGTGCTTCGCGGTTACCAAAAGCTAGCGATCGCTAAGTTCATGGGGTGGAAAGGGGAGACCGCTAAGCAAGGCATGGCTATCGCCGCTGCTGTGGCTAAGGCGTTCATTGAGTGCGATGCCTCTCTATTAGAGATCAACCCCTTAGTGCTCACGCCAGAAGGAAGTCTAATGGCTGTTGACGCTAAGCTGAGCATCGACGACAACGCCCTCTTTAGACAGCCCGAGATTGCCAAGTATTACGATCCCACCCAGCTGCCAGCAGCTGAAGTGCGTGCTGAAGAATTTGATCTCGCCTATGTCGCGCTTGATGGTGAGATTGGCTGCATGGTAAACGGTGCAGGGTTAGCCATGGCGACAATGGATATCATCCATCACTATGGCGGCAAGCCAGCCAACTTCTTAGACGTCGGCGGCAGCGCTACCGAAGAAAAGGTGGCGGAAGGCTTTAAGATCATCCTATCCGACCCGCAAGTAAAAGCGATTTTGGTGAACATTTTTGGTGGCATCATGAACTGTGTCACACTCGCAGGCGGCATCATCGTGGCCGTAGGACAGCTCGACCTCTCCGTTCCACTCATCGTGCGGATGGAAGGTACTAATGTCACCAATGGCAAGAAGATGCTTGCGGATTCTGGTCTCAATATCGTCATCGCAGATAGCTTAGAAGATGCGGCGCGCAAAGCTGTCGCAGCAGCACAATAGGAGCGCAACCATGGCAGTACTTGTCGACAACTCGACTAAGCTCATCACTCAAGGCATCACAGGCAAGGCAGGACGCTTCCACACGGAACAGTGCATCGAATATGGCACCAACGTTGTCGGAGGAGTCACTCCTGGCAAAGGCGGGGAAGTTGTGTTAGGCGTTCCTGTTTTCGACACTGTAGCGGAAGCGCGTCGTGTGACTGGTTGCAATGCGACCATGATTTTTGTTCCGGCTCCGATGGCTGCTGAAGCTATCTTAGAAGCCGAAGACGCTGGCGTTGAGCTCATCGTTTGCATCACAGAGGGTATCCCGGTTCGTGACATGTTGGAAGTCAGCCAGGTGATGCGGCAGAGCAAGACGAGTCGGCTCATCGGTCCTAACTGCCCTGGTATCATCACACCGGGACAGTGTAAGATTGGCATCATGCCAGGCTACATCCATCAAGCAGGCAAGGTAGGCATCGTCTCGCGTTCTGGAACGCTGACCTATGAAGCGGTATGGCAAACGACTCAGCTTGGGCTAGGACAGACCACCTGTGTCGGCATTGGCGGAGATCCGTTGAATGGCACAAACTTTGTCGATGTCCTCACCCTCTTTCAACATGACCCTGCCACAGAAGCCATCTTGATGATTGGAGAAATCGGTGGAGACGCCGAAGAGCAGGCAGCAGAGTGGATCCAACAGCACTGTACCAAGCCTGTAGCCGCCTTTATTGCTGGCTTGACGGCGCCTCCAGGACGACGCATGGGCCATGCTGGCGCCATCGTGTCGGCGGGGCAGGGGACAGCTCAGAGCAAAATAGAAACCCTGCGAAAAGCAGGCGTTCTCGTCGCTGATACCCCAGCGGAGATGGGCGTCGCTATGAAGCAAGCAATCGGCTAAGGTTTTATATCATGGTATTTGGCGGCAAGATTCCCATCCGCATTCACCCACTCTTTTGGTTGATGGCGTCGGCGATCGGTTTTATCAACTCTGGTAACTTCCTCGGCACGGTTATATGGATAATCGTCATCTTAATATCGGTGTTAGTGCATGAATTTGGCCATGCGTTGACAGCAGTCGCTTATGGGCAGAAAGCAACGATTGATCTGATGGCATTGGGAGGGCTAACCCAGCGACAAGGACCCCCACTATCGCTCTTTCGCGAGTTCATCGTGGTTCTCAACGGTCCTATGGCTGGTTTGTTGTTATTTCTTATTGCTTACCAGGTATTGGCAGCCTTTAGCTCCGCACCCTCTGACATGGTCTATGCCCTCGATGTAGCGGTGTGGGTTAACCTCGTCTGGACGCTCATCAACCTATTACCGATTCAGCCATTGGACGGAGGCAAGCTGATGATCATCCTGCTGGAAGGGATGTTTGGCTTGCGTGGAGTCAAGCTTGGCCTCTTTGCTA
>CAMFKD010000119.1 GCA_945957095.1 uncultured Chlamydiae bacterium | reverse complement strand
TCAGATGCGCTTAAGATCTTCGTTTTCAGTCTGCTGGACTAGGTGAACATGTACGGTATAACATGTGCGTTGCGAACATTAAGGTGAGAAGCTACCCTGTTAGGAAACTTCTGAAACCAATCCCCATGCCATGACTCTAAGGCCACGCCCCTTCCAATCAATCGGACGTTTTTTCACTGGCACCCTCTTAAGCCGTGTCAGCGGAATGGCCCGCGACCTCTCTATGGCTTTTGCCTTTGGGGATCACCCTTCTGTTGCCGCCTTCATGGTTGCCTTTCGCTTTTCTAATCTATTTAGACGTCTATTAGGTGAAGGACCACTACAAACAGCCTTTGTCCCGCACTTTGAAGGTTTAAGAACACAAGATACAGAACAAGCCAACGTCTTCTTCCGTAAACTGACAGTGTTTATGGCTGCCTTACTCATCCTCATCGTCTTATTGGGAGAAGTGGCGCTAACGACGATCTCCTCCTTCCACCTATCCGAAGGCAACCAAGAAATCGTTACTTTGACAGCCTGGATGCTGCCGGGATTACTGTTCATCTGCCTATACGGACTCAATATCTCGCTTCTCCATTGCCATAATATCTTCTTTACCCCAAGCTTTGCCCCATTCGTTTGCAATATGATCTGGGTGGCAGGAGCCCTTTTATTGCAGTATCAGGCCCCTTCTAAAGCCATGATAACATTAGCCCAGCTTGTGGTGATCGGCTTCTTATGCCAATGGCTACTGACCCTACGCGCTACTCTCCGCTATGTTCCGATGACCATTAGAGACTGTATCATCACCAAAATCCCCCGGGAGGTGATCCAGCTCGCTAAAGCTTTTGGCTTCGGGATCATCGGCATCGGAGCAACGCAAATCAATACCTGCGTAGACGCCTTGTTCGCGCGATACGCCGATCTCAGCGGTCCCGTCTATCTGTGGTATTCGATCCGCCTAGAACAATTAGTCTTTGCCACATTTGGTTTGGCATGCACCACCACGGCCATCCCAGCGCTATCCCGCTTTATCCAAGGTAATGATAGCACAAGCGCAAGAGAACTCTTTTCCGCAACCTTTAACCGCATTCTCTATCTCATGATTCCTTGCACCTTTGCTACCTTTGCTGTGGGAGAACATGCCGTTAATTTAATCTATGGAAGAGGCAGCTTTTCAGCCTTTGCTGTATCACAAACGACATGGTGTCTGTGGGCTTATTGCCTTGGCCTGATCCCCGCAACCCTCACTGTCCTGCTGTCGGCTCTCTACTACGCCTCTCATGACTTTAAAACCCCGACTAAGATCTCCTTGTGCATCATTGTAGCGAACATCATCCTCAACTCCCTGTTCGTCTTTATCCTCGAACTCGGAGCAATCAGTACGGCATTAGCCACAAGCCTTTGCCAATGGGCTAACTTCTGGATTCTCTATCGCTATTGCCAAAGAGAAGGATGGGTTGCCCAACATTCAACGACAAGCATCGCCGCTCTAATCTTAGTCAGCATCGGCGCTGTAGCAAACGTAGTCATTGTCGAGCATCTATTCCTCAGCCCCACTCTCCTAACACTTGTTTCGGGAGAACAAGCAGTATTCTCTACCGCCCTGCATGAACAAATGTCTTATTTTCTACTGGTCGCGCTAGCCTTTTTGGCAGGAATAGCCGCCTATGGAGGGCGCCTCCTCTACCGCGAACTCATCCAGCCCCATAAGCAGACACTCTCACCGATTTCACCAGCTAATCTGTGAGCTTACTCATGACTGCCCATATAAAAACTTGATCTTTATACACATTAATAATCAAATAGTGTACAATATCCATCAATGTAACATATAAACTTATTAACTAAAAAAATAAGATAGCTATGCAATACCTAAACAATGCCTGGGGTTGTCTATCTCGTGTCGCTGAACAAGCCCACGAAGTCGTTGACTCAGAATACGCCCAAAATAAGAAGACTGTTCAAGATATTATAGAAGTGGTTCATCCCATCTCTGTCATCGGAATAACAGTAAGTCTAACATTGGCTACTCTTGGGGCTATAGGCTATTTTTCGACCGGAGCGGCAACCTTTACAGCACTGATATTGAGTGCTGGATTGGGGTGTTTGTCCTACGACCTCTTTATGGCGTGTGTCAACGTCAAGGCCATCCTTGCCGATACGCTGACGTACAAAGCCATCTTCCTTATTAATAACGATGCCGGACTAAAGATGGCAGCGAACAAAGTCCTTGAAGGAACCGTGCTATTAAAGCCCTTGCTGGAGAACCTATCTAGGTAACATTTTAGCGTGAAGCAAACTGCAGATGGGCGAAGTCGCCCTGTGTATTCGTTTGGCCCACACACAAAGAAACGGGATTGTGAAAAATAGGCCCATCGTAAACAAACGTGTGGAATTCCCCTCTTTCGCCACAAGGGTCTACATGCGCCGGAAGATCTTGAAGAAACTGAGCATCAAACGATCGTCCTAAATAAGTAAGCGGCAGCACCCGTAGATCCACACTCGTAATAATAGCCTTAAAGCCTTCTTGGATTATATTATTAGCCAATTCTCTTGTGGGAATCTCCCACAAAGGAAATAGAGTACTTATCCCCGTTTCTTTCATCTTTTCTTCTCGGTAGGCCCGGACATCCTCCAGAAACAAATCACCGAAAGCGACACCTTCTACACCCTCTTGAGAAGCTTTTGTGAGAAGATCTCGCAGTTGTTGATGCTGCCTTTCACTATCCTCTGCCATCACATAGTGAAGGGGCAAGCCAAGCTCAATAGCTTGCCGCCTGACGAGCTCCTCAGGCGTTCCATGCATGGCCACCCTACCGGACATCCTATCTAAAGAAGTCAACAACGCCGTGACAGTATATCGTTGTTCCAATCGCAAGCGATGCAAGGCATATGCGCAGTCCTTGCCACTGCTCCAACTCAACCAAATCTTGTGATGCATCATCTCTCTCTATAAGCGAGCTTGCGAGCTCCCTGGAGTGCGGTGCTCTGCATCGCCTTAAGATTCATCGAAAACTTTTACCTTAGAGTAGTCAAAGCTATACTGACTTAACAAAAAACTGCGCTGCTGCCGCTTGAAATTTGGATGTAGAACACAGCGATAGTACAGCGCAGTATAGCGAAAAAACGGGAAGGAATCTATGCAATTGTTATGGTTATCGCATGCACTTCAACCCGCATCTATTTTGAATCCCGCAATATCCCTTGTCATTCTTGCTAGAAGAGCACGAACATTACCAGTACCCTGTGCACGCGAGTGCAACAAGCTGACATAAGCACCTAAACGACGGATCTCTATTTCTTGCTCAACAGGAGAAAGTGGCATTTTTTGGAGGTCGGAAAGCGAGCCACGTAACGTTTGAAAATCTCTGTATTTTGGACACCACTGCGCAATGAGCGCATTCACAGGTGCAGCTTGTTCCGCTGTATAAGAAGCGAACGGACCAATCAACGGTATAGCACCCTCTAGGAAGCTTGAACTTAATGAAGATGATGCTGGATAGTTGGCTGCCGAGACTGCATTAAGCACTCGAATAAACGATGCTGTACTCTGGATCCAGCTATCTTGATATAATCTTCGCTCATGTCCATGCATTTCCCTATAGGAGCTTTGAATCGCGTCATAATCCCTTTCCGTTGCATTCAACAGCCCTACCACCTCTTCTGTAGGTGATTCGTTAGCCAAAACAGCAGTAAGCTGTTCCACATGATCAGAAAATTCTTTTAGATGGGAATTGAACAACTCTATAGCCGCAATATCGCTCTCACCTTCTGGAAGCAATCTGGCTGGCACTTCTTGTTCAAACTCCATCTCTGAATTAAATTTAAGCTGCTCTTGTAACTGTTCTAGGTCGAATTCCAGCTCCGGCAATATAAGAGAACCGGTACCAAGAACTCCCTCCACCGCGGCACGTAAATCGTCAAATAAGTCGATGTTATGATTGAGCATCGCTATGCACTGTTTGCGTTCGTTTTCAGCAAGCTGCCGATAAGAACTTTGCATATTTTCGTAAGCATTTCTCACTGCTGCAAAACGCTGTGTCACCAAATCTGGAGATCCACTATGCAACACCTCGCCAAGATCCTTGATTTGGTTATCGAATAGATCGGAAAGACGATTAAATTCTGATAGATTATCCATAACACCTCGCGTACATAAAAGTTACAAATATTTAAATCAATCATATCAATTAATCAACATAAAAGTCAATAAGTTTATAAACATAACAATTATCTCTATTATCAACAGCCTGACCAGTTCCCATGAGCGAGCTTGCGAGTTCCCTGGAGTGCGCGCGCTTTGCGCCGCCCTAAAGTTCATCAAAAGAGGCATGCTACTTAGTGTATCTTAACATTCATAGGCGAAACATAGCGAAAAAACGGCAAGAAACCTCCGCAATTTTATTCCGCACATGTCAATTTAATAACATCGTATTATGAAAATTTTAGCATTGGATGACAGCCAAAAACTATATTTCTTGCTAGAAATATATCAATATTTTATGATTTCATTTAAAAAAACAAAAATCAATATTATTAAGAAATAATTTATGAAAACGCCTAGCACTTCAACTGGATACGATTATACGAATGCTCAAATGAGTCACGAGCGTGTCCCACTCCTTCCTGTTGAACAGAAAAAGACGGCTAGTCCTGCCATACCAGAACCTAAACGCCCATCAACAACAACTTCAGCAGCTATAACTAAGACAGGTATAGCAGCATTACCTCAAAGTCCGGCCACTACTTCTGCTTCGCCATCACTTTCCCACAGACCTGCTCAAGCATTGGGATGGCAAGCTGCCTCTTCAGTCCCTACTCCTATTAGACGCACTGAACACTCTGCGCCTCTTTCTTATCCTAGCTCCATGCCCGCAGGACAACCGGCTTCACCGATATACAGCTCTCAGCCTACTCAAATTCCGACTGGTGCCTATTATTCTCCTGCCACCACCTCATTCATGCCTCCAGCTACTGTCCAGACTCCCATACCCACACCGCAACCTAGTTCATACGATAGCAACCGATATCCATACGGTTATCAACAAACTCCTGCTTCTTCGATGACGCCTACCCCTACATACACGCACGCTCCAGCTCCACCACATAGCCCATTATGTGGTGCCCCTGCTCCTATTGGCTCCGCCTTATCTACTCCATCCAGTTATCCAGATTCAAGCTATCGCCAGCCTTATGCGGCTTCACACACTCCTTCACATCAGACCGTCACCCCTACACAGAGTTCCCTAGCTCGACTTCCTAGTAAAAGCAAGCCTGCTGCAGCAGCCTCTACTACATCTACTAGCAACAGCGAAGCAAATCAGAGCCAGGAGTCACCTCTAACGACACCTGTCTCTACTTCTTCAAGCCGAAGAAGATCTCTGCAACAAAGAGTGAAAAAGCAAGCTAGCGCACCTGATACAACCACCGCTGAGAAAAACAATAGCCAGCCAACACCCAAAGCGCCGGACGATGGAATAAAAACTGATTCTACTGATCCTAAGAAGCCCCCTTCTCCGATCCAGTTGCCACCTAGCACATCTAAGCCGCTTCAGCAGCCTATAGCAGTTAGTCCTGCGGTAGTTGTCAGCAGTGAGAAACCTAAGAATGCGTATCATACATTTTCTTCTTGCTGTAACTGCAGCCTACTTGCTGCACTCATCGCCGTGGTTGCAGGTTTAGTCCTTACTGCTTATTCGCGAGACTCTGCACCGAATTTCTCTGCATAAAGCGTTGACATATCCTTAAGCGAGTTTGCTTACGCTTTCACTTGTTAGGAAAATGGATCGTACGCATTCACAGAATAGCCAATTCACAGCAATTCATGCCCGCATTGAATCTGATTCTCTAGCCTGCTATGATGATTTTTCAGAAAAACCTACCTACTGTGGTCCACTATGCAAAAACTACCCAACTGTCCTCAGTGTCATTCTGAACTAACCTACGAAGATGGCAACTCATACATTTGCCCCGAATGCGGTCATGAATGGCAAGACAGCGTAGAATCTGAGGCAAAACAGGAAGAAGTGGTAAAAGATGCTCACGGTAATATTCTGCAAGATGGGGATAGTGTCACCATCGTCAAAGACATCAAGGTTAAAGGGTCGTCCTCCTCAATTAAAATAGGCACCAAGGTCAAAGGTATCCGGTTAGTCCCTGAGGTAAACGGTCATAACATCGAAGCTAAGGTCCCTGGCTTTGGTTCCATGATGCTAAAATCGGAAGTTGTAAAAAAATCGACTTAGCACCCAGTTGAGCTATTACGCTCTCCTCAGAGCAGTACAGAACGCAGCTTCCATTCATTTACGCATTGAGGACTGCTCTGGCTTCTTGATTCCATGGGATAATGTCATCGCTCAAAAATCGTTCAAACGCGCCTGGTTGTGTGCTTTCCGCCAGAACAGCATCATTATAGGCAGCTCGTGTTGGAAAGATCACCGGTTCATGCCCATACATAGCCAAAATAGCGTTCATGATCATACGCGCAAAACGTCCATTACCATCACGCCACGGATGGATATTGACAAGTTCGGTGTGTGCCGTTGTAGCGATACCGACAGGGTTTTCTTGGTTGGCCACCATGTTTTTGAGTCGTTCGATAAGGGCCATCATCTTACCAGGAATCTCCGATGGAGCACATGGCAAACCGATGACCTTACTCCACATATTCCTCGCCCAATCCGGCAGCTTGCAATCAGACTGAAGCGCAGCATTTAATGCGTCTACTCCTTCGTTAATTTTGCTCTCGCTGAAGCCCAACCCTAACAATTGATCGAAGGTCTTTTGCGAATCAGTGCGACCTGTTAAGTCAACATAGTTGGGAAAGATATAGCTGCACTTAACGCGATATTGCCCCGGCAAATAGTCAGGATCATGTTTTATCATTGCGTTGTGGATAGTCTTGAACGTTTCCAAGATTTCGTCGGAGGTCCTGTTGAAGAAGTCTGGTTGGTAAACAATATTCAGATAGGTCTTTCTGAGCGCAGAGCGATAGCTAGCTTTGATTTCAGGATTGATCCCCGCGACATAAAGATCTCGACGCGTGGGATCGAAAGTAACGAGGCGTCCCCTATTGCGATAGGTTTTTTCGGAGAACAAGCTATCTAGCGATCCATCCTTAGCACCTACCCTCTTTAGAACATCTGTGATGTCAGTCTCGCACTGACTAGCCGATTTAAGAGTAAACAGGTTATTGCTTAATATCTGACACCCCGCTCCCATTTTTTTGATGATTTGGAGCCCCGGATGCATATGCCTGGAAAGGAACTCGAGCTTCGTTGAACCTTTGTGAATTTCATCAACTGGACAGACTAGTTG
>CAMFKD010000118.1 GCA_945957095.1 uncultured Chlamydiae bacterium | reverse complement strand
ATCTACACTCGACTAGTCGTCGGCAGCGTCAGATGTGTATAAGAGACAGGCTGGAATGCCGACGGCGGTAAGGGCTGCTAAGACTCGTTTTGTTTGGTAGCGATCGCTGACTAGGATGGCCATATCAGCAAATGGGTAGCCTTTACTTTGTAGTGATAGGATCTCTTGGCCGATGTAGGGAAGAATCGCTTCTTCTTCAACAGTACTTGTGCTCTTTTTTTCACTGGTTTGCACATAGAAGAAATGCATCGCTCCTTTCGCATCTGACGGACCGTTGAGATCTGTTTTCGCAGCTTGAACAGGCTGAAACCCTTTAGGTAAGAGTCCTGGACTATGTTCTGAGCTAAACAGGCTATTCACGGCTTCTACAAGTTCAGGACGTGAGCGATAGTTTGTGCTGAGAGAGGCATGATGCTCAACAGGTAGGTGTCCAACGGCTTCAAAGTAAGTATGGATATCAGCAGCTCTAAAGCCGTAGATGGATTGCTTAGGATCGCCAACCAGAGCTAGATGATGGGCGGGTTGCTCCAGAAAAAGTTTTTTGAGGATGTTCCACTGAATGGGATCGGTATCTTGAAATTCGTCGACAATAGCAAAGCGGTAACGGGCGGCGACTCGGTCGCAAAAAGAGATGTTTTGAACGGCGTCGTTCATCTGCTGGAGAAGCTGATCTGAACCAGATAGCTCTTCTTGTGACATGTAGTGTTTGATGTGCTTTTGGCAGGCGTGGGCTAAAGCGGCGAAGATGTGCTTGGGATTTCTACATCGGTCAATCAGGGGAACCAGTTGTTCTTTGAGGATAGGAATCAAGTCGGGGTAGTATGTGGCAGGCCATTCTTGTTTTGTCTTTCTCTTGCTGACGTCCAGCTTTGCCCATACAATGTCTGTGTCAATCAATTGATTAAGGTCAGCTGCGCTCCAGGTATCCTGTCCAAAGAGAGCGGCAAATCCGCGCACCTCCTCTTTGTACTCTTCAGGATTGCGAGGGCCATATTTGTTGTACCGATGGAGGGTCTGTTCATAGTCTTCCATGATCTTATCGGGCTTCCAGCGGTACTGACGTGTGAGTGCTGTCATAACAGCTCGAAATTCTTCGAGCTGGTCATGGAAGCTGGGAACAGGAGCAATGACCCCGGGTCGCAAGGCCTCTTTGAGAAGCGTTTGTTGCAACTTATCAATGGGGCGATTTCGTTGTTCCAACAGCCGTCGTAACTGAGTTGTACTGCAACGCACGCCTGTTCTCAGAAAATCTTTTACCACCTCTAGTAATCGGGATTGGGATGGTCCACGTTCTTCTGCAGAACGTGTAGTAGACCATGTGCTTTCATGGCATTCGCGCAACATGCGTCCACAAAAGCTGTGGATGGTATAGATCTGTGCTTCGTCATAAGTGGCCAATGCATCTTCGAGTCGCTTTTTTGCTTCGGCGATTTCATCTTCGCCTGTTTCACGGATGGCGAGTAGATAATCATCAGGTGCTTTTTGAGGTTGCGTGAGGTGTGAGATGGCTTGTTCTATTTTGTCTCGGATGCGTTGCCGTAATTCACGAGTAGCGGCTCGGGTGAATGTCACAATTAATATTTGTGATAGGGTTAGGGGTAAACCGCCCTCCTTCGGCTTTTCTACCAGAAGCCTTACCACTAGATGTTCAATTGAGAAGGTTTTGCCAGTACCAGCGGAAGCTTCGAGAACGTGATGCTGATGGACATGCTGATGACGGTTGAGGATGTCAAAGCTTCTCATCTCTTATCCGCCTTTAGGTTAGATAGTGCTTCTTCGTAGATCTCCTGATTTTTGCGTTGCCAATAATGAATGAAGTCATTGTTTAGCAGGTCTAAACCATGTTGAAACAGCCATTGTGCTTCTTGGTTATAGAACTCTTCTTTTTCTAGTTTTTTGGGCAGCTCTTGGATGATTTGTTCGGTTGAATGCTTAGAAAAATCTTCTACCCAATCATCAATGAGCAGTGAGGGGCGGTGTAAGCACTCAACGGCATAGCCTGCAAATGTCGACAACGCTGACGTGGTGTCATTGGTGAGGACTTTCGATGTTTTGCTGTCTTTGAAGAATAGAACTTGCGGGGCAATATGAGTTTGTTTGATGTCTTCGATGATGGGTTTTAGGTGATTCATCAGTAACAATAGAGGCCACGAACGGACCATTGACTTTGTTTCTCGCTTGCGGGGGCTAAGTAGTCCTTTTGGCGTTAGGTCCGATAGTTTCCCGATGATTTTGATAGTCTTGCCATCTGGAAGTTGAATTTCCGGTGCAGGAATACGCCAAAGATTCTCGGACAAGGGTTCTGGTTTGGTGCAGTTTAGTGCTAGTTCAAGATGAAAGAGTTCATTAGGCGTCGTTTCGAACGCGTTCCAAGCTTGCTGTCGCTCGGCCGCCATTTCTAGCAGCTGGCTTTTGGCCACTTCACCAAAGGGGCCTAGTGGCAGATCGCCCTGTTCTCGGTGGCGTCTCATAGTCTCTTCTAAAGAGCAGGAGAGCAACTCTTTTTCGATCTGGTAGCGATCAAGGGCTGATAGTTTAAAAGATTCTTCAATGGCGATTGCCGATTTGTCGATATCGGTGAGATAGAGCTGGAGAGACTTGTTAAGATATAGCTTAAGCGGATTTTTTGCTGCTTGTGCCATGTCCGAAATATCAAGGATATCAATCGATGGCGTTTCAGATTCGATAGGGTGATGATATGTGATGAGCTCCGGCAAAAATGGAGAGGCAGCGTAATGGCATTCTTGCAAAGCTTTGGCCGCTTCATAGTCATATTCTGAATAGCCAATGATTTTTCTGCTTTTGCTGAAGTAGGATGTGTCAAAAGGATAGAAAGGATGATGATATGTGATGTGAGTCGCAATAGAATCATCACCTATGATGTAATGACGATTAAGGTATGAGAGCAATTCTCTGATCGCTACCGAAGGCCCTTGTTCCTTTCCGTCGTCTTCACAAATAGAGGTGTAGCTGATGATTAGATGCTCTCTAGCGGATAGAATTGCCTCGAGAAAATGATAGCGATCCTGATCCATGAGTGTGGGAAGAGGGTCTGTATCTGGATGATGACGGAGGATATCCAGAGCGCGCGGACGTTCTATGCGCGGATAGGCTCCTTCGTCGAGTCCCAATATGACAATGATGGCGGCAGGTAGGCTGGAAAGGGATTGAAGGCTGCCGAACCGTATGGTTTGTAGAGCGTTTTCTTGTTTATTGGCGTTTGCTTGATGAAAGAGAGCTTCTAGTCTAGTTCCGATTGATGAGTAGGAAAACCGAGCCTCTGGTATTGAACGAGATGGCTGTCTTAGCTGGTTAAACATCTGAAACAAAGCATCACGATCTAGCTGGGAATGATTATCCGTTGGCGTGAGATAGCCGTCGCATAGGCACTCTACATATGTCGCCCAATCGGCGATAGTCATCGTCGCATCGGTCATTAGAGGTTGTAAGTCTAGCCAGAGGGAATTCATGATATCCAGCCAGCGGCTAAGAAGATCGGCATCGCCAAAGGTTGCTTGAGCAGACGTTTCTGATTGGTCACCTGTTGCTAGATGGCATAACAAGCGATTGAAACCATGATGCCAGGTACCTACGTATGCATCGGAGGTCATGTCATGGAGGCAATGAGCACGTCGTAGCAGATGGTTCCGATGGTCGGCGTTTTTTCCCCAGGTGATGTGGCTATCGTCGATCCAGCGCCGAATGCGTTCAAGATCGTCAGAGGTCAGGTGGTGCTTGGCAGCAAAGTAAGGATTATTCAGCAACTGCACAACTGTCAGGGCATCCCAGCGGCTTTTGGCAAGGTCTAGAAGGCAAAAGAACGCTTGAGCAAAGGCGTTTTGCGTTGTCACGGGCAGATCACTGATCTGATAAGATAATTGGCTATAGCTGGTACCAAAGACAGCTGAAATGGCGATTTGATACAGAGAGATGTCTGGAGCCATGACCAAGATATCAGAGGGAGCGATAGCGGGGTTACTAGCTATTAGGCCGAGAAGCGTATTATAGAGCGCTTCGATTTCGCGTTGTCGTGAAGGGGCGACATGCAACTGCAAAGAGGTGTCTGCTGAGTTGAGGGCTAATGGAGTTGCTAGCGTTGGATTGCGAAGCAATAGCAGATCGGCTTGTAAAGCGGCCAGAAGATCAAGAGGGGCCGGTGATTCTACGATCACGGTTTCTTGTGTCACATGATTGGCATAAGCAGGGAGAGTCATTGCTGCATCGGATAAATAGAATCTGCCATCGATATCTGCTTGTGACTCTTCTAGCTGCTGGGTCATGACACGCCCCAAACGCCCTAAATTTGCTAATAGCGGGTTGGTGTCGCGCAATAGCTTTTCCATGGCTTCTACCTGAGCTTTAGGAACACCGGCGCGCTTTAGGCGTTTGGAAAAATGAGAGGCTTCGCGTTCTGTCTGGATATCTCCGCTATAGTGTTGACAGGGTTCCAGGCGGTAGTAGTCGACAGTGGTGAACTGGCTCACGCGTTGTAAAAAGCGTTGATGGAACGGGGCAATATAGGAGATCCCAAAGAGGGCGACGTGAGGGAGAGGCTGCTGAGGTGTGATGATGTCAGCACTCATGTAATGAGCCCAGGGACACCACTCAGGATAGATGCGATGCAGCAGCAGCCACAGGTTTTCTTGCCAACCAAGATCTTCTTGTTGCCGCCACGCTTCTAGAATACGAATGCTGTGCTTGCCATAACTTTCGAAGAGACTGGCCAATTCTTCCGATAGACTTGT
This sequence comes from uncultured Chlamydiae bacterium, assembly GCA_945957095.1. GTDB lineage: Bacteria > Chlamydiota > Chlamydiia > Chlamydiales > JAJFMA01 > CAMFKD01. The sequence goes on along the minus strand of CAMFKD010000118.1, from coordinate 2,599 downwards.
GATACGACGGCGCTGGCGGACAGATGATGTGACATCGTCCAATAGGCCAAACACAGGATTCCATTTCTTCCGCTCGACCGGGGTCATCTGCGGCTCTTTGGCCAATAGATCCTGGATGATAAGTTCCAAGGCTAATGACATTTCTAGCCGTGAGGGGACCACGCCTTTAGTATGCGGGCATAGCTGAGCCACTAGGCGCGACAATGCGCTATCTTGCGTCAGAATCTCCATTCCAGTCGCGATACCTCGCGACATCGCTAGCCTTTGCTGCAGCCAACTTTTCATGTGACGACTCGGAACAATGACTAGCCGTCGGCAGAAGGGATCAGCGCCTTCGCCAAATAGCCTCTCATGAAAGGTTTCAATTAGGGATTCCAACCGGTTTGATTGAAATACCCGTATGCCATTGTCCGTCATGGACATATCCTCTTTCATTCAACGCTAACAGTATACAGCGAAGAAGCATTATTATCCCTTCCTGTCTTCCTAACAAGTGAAAGCGGGACGGTCAGCCGCTCTCTTTACTACGAAGAGGCAATGCTCGAAGTAGCAGGATGAACGATAAAAATTAACTACTAATATTTAAGAATTTATTACCACAGAGCGCGCAGAGAACACAGAGGGAAGAGAGGGAAATGAGAGATCTTTTTTCGATTTTTACGAAGGTATTGTGTTTGTTTTTTGATTTCCCTCTCCGTGGACTCTGTGGTGAAAATGTCATTTAGCTTAATCCATATGGGCGCACAGACGGGCGCGGGCACGAAAAACTACCCCCATGAACATATATCAAAAATGCCGCTTTTTTAATGTATGCTTTTTTTGTTTATTGACTTAATATGTCTGCTTAAATACAATTCGACATTTAATATAGTAAATGGATGTAAGTGTAATGTGTGTTTCAGGTGATTTATTCGGTCCGTCATATACAACGACTACAACCATCATAATACAAGACGACAAGAAGGAAAGGCTGCGTCCAACGCTTATGGCCCGTATTTGGGGTTTTTGTAGAGAGCATCGCATAAAGGTCGGCTTGGGAATGGGATTGGCAGGACTACACCTTTATGACATGTTTCAGAAGAATACATCTTCTGTGGCTCCTCCGCTGGTTTCTCCTGAATTAGAGCAAAGAAAGGTGGAGATAATAAGTTTGGGCGCTAAGATTCCACGACCTACGCAGTACACCGCTGACCGGTAAAGCTAGCTGTAACTTCTAGTTCTGGCGCGCTGACCTGCTGCACTGGCCATCACGTGCTAGGGCTTTTTGAGAAGCTACAGTTAACTCCAGCTCTGAAAAATTATTAGAATAGATAGCCCTTGTCTCTAATGCTAAAATCGGCGATCCTAGAGAGGCTTCACGCTTCGATTACTGCGATACACGATTAGGAATGAAGAGAGACTATGTCTGACCCCCTCCTTGAAACAACACCGACACGCAATCCCATCAAAGCGATTCGCTCCTTTTTAACGCGGCAATCGTCTTCATTCACCTATCTGAATGTGACGCAATTTGCAGGAGCGTTAAATGATAATGTCTATAAATTCTTGCTCGTCTATTTCTTGATTCAACTGGAGGGACTGGAGAACAGTCCGCGCATTCTCGCATTAACCGGCGCGGTTTTTGTGGCGCCCTTCCTGCTCTTTTCGTCATGGTCTGGGACCATGGCTGATAGGGTCAGTAAACGCAATATCATCGTCTTCACTAAGATCCTTGAATTTGTCATCATGGCGGCTGGGGTGCTCGCCTTTCTCTTCGCTAGCAAGATTTGGTCTCTCATCATCCTGTTTATGATGGCCACCTCTAGCGCTATCTTTGGTCCCTCCAAATATGGCATCATCCCAGAGATCGTCTCATCTGACCGTATTAGCCGAGCGAACGGGATGCTCACGATGTTCACCTTCTTGGCGATTATTTTAGGAACCTTTCTACCATCCTTTTTTCTAGACTACACTGACCGTAACTTTATTTTAGCGTCATTGGGTTGTACGTTGATTGCAGGAGTTGGACTGTGGACGAGTTTCGGGATTGAAGAAACGCCTCCTAGCGGATCGCAGAAGAAGGTGAATGCGCGTATTATCAAAGAGATCTTAGATACTTTAAAGCTTGCGAAGGCCGAACCTTCGTTGCTGATGGCTGTTTTTGCCTCAGCCTACTTCATGTTTATCGCAGCTTTCTTCCAACTTAACATGATTCCCTTTGCGGTTACCAGTCTAGGACTGACAGATATCCAGGGAGGATATCTATTCTGCCTAACAGCCCTTGGGATTGGGCTCGGTTCTGTCGTTGCAGGTAAGATATCTGGCAAAGAAGTGGAGCTAGCCTTAGTGCCATTGGCGGGTATTGGCATCACCGTTTGCTGCTTCTTAATCAGCCTCAATGCTTACGATGTTGCTACAGTCGTGCCTTTAGTGATGGTCATGGGTTTCTTTGGTGGAATGTATGTCATCCCGCTAGACAGCTATGTCCAACTCGCCAGCCCCAAAGAATATCGCGGACAAATCGTTGCAACAGGCAACTTTCTCAGCTTCCTAGGGGTACTGCTAGCCTGTGCTTTTCTCGATCTGATCTCTCAGGTTCTCGGCCTCGACCCCAGTGCTG
>CAMFKD010000117.1 GCA_945957095.1 uncultured Chlamydiae bacterium | reverse complement strand
GCTGCTGTTGCAGCTCTGGCACTTGAATGAGAAAGATATAGGAAAGGTAGGAGGTGGCGAGGTCCGATCCGGTCGTGAGCCCGGCACCGTCCGAGACTAGGCTGGTAAGCGTACGCAGGTGAGTGAAGATCTCGATGTGCTGGTTGAGAGAAGCTTGTAGAGTCAAGGTATTAAAATTAGCGCGTAGTTGCTCCCATTCCTGTCGAATTTTAATAGGATTGGCGCTGTTTTGCTGCCAGTCGTTGCTGGATGAGCGATCTGGAAAGAGATCTGGGCCTACCTTTTCGTCGATTTCTAAGAGACTACTGAAATTTTCGGTAATGCGTTGGTCCAAGTAGGATAATACATTTTCTAAAGAGGTATCGCCCATGAGATAGCGTTGGCCTGTTTGCTGATGCTCGGACATGTATTTCATCAGGTTGGCGATGGGGTGGAAGTAGCGTAGGCCTTCAGCTGAAAGTTGTAGTGTGTTCACCTGTATTGTTTGTTCGCGGACCATGAAGAATAGGACAATGCCAAAGCAGAGGATAAATTGTAGGCAGATCAAGGCAAACTTTTGAGCGAAGGAGAAACGGTTCACAAATTTGACAGTTGGCTTCTTATGGTCCGTAGCTGGTAACGATGACTTAGCCATAGTTTCAATTTTGCCGTAATGGGTGGACATATTTCTTATCTCATGTATTACCACAGAGTGCACAGAGAACACAGAGAAAAAGGTAGGAAGAGAAGAGATTTTTTCAGAGTTGCGGCAAAAGGCTTCTGCTCTCTAATATCTTAGTGTCTATTGCAGAAATGAGTGTTCCATTGAGACTAAGTAACCTGAAAAAGAAGCTGATTGTCCTGTGTGCCATTGTCGCTGTCTGTGGCATATGCTTTGGTCTTGGCCGCTGGTATTTCTTTCTGACGGATGGTTTTGGTCCTTCAGCGATTACGTCAGATTTTTCTTATGATGCCAAGTGGGACATTGCTCCTCTAAGTGCGGATGCTCAGGTTGAGATTAACCGCATCTTGGATCAGAAGTACAGCTACATGGATAAGGGCTGTGAGTGTTATGTGTTGGAAAGCAAAGATGGCTGCTATGTCATGAAGTTCTTCAAACAGAAACACCTCTATCTACCTTGGTGGCAAAAAGCGGGCGTTTATCTTCCAGTTGTCGGTAGGTATGCTCAGGAGGCTTTGGAAAGACGAGAGGATCGTAGGCAGACTCTATATTCGAGTTGTCTCTTTGGCTATCAAGAATGTGCCGAAGAGACCGGAATTGTCTACGTGCACCTCAATCCCTCTGAAGGGTTGCCTAACAATGTGATGATCTTTGACAAACTAGGCTATCGCCATTTTGTCGACCTCAATCAGGTTCCCTTTTATCTTCAGCGAAGGGGTGTTCCTCTGAACGTCATGCTGCAAACCTTTAAGCATTCGAATGATATTGCAGGTGCCGCTAACGCTCTCGAGGAGCTGTTCACCTATTTAGAAAGGCGGTCAGCTATGGGGGTTGAAGATACAGATCCTAACGTTCTCAAGAACCTCGGTTTTCTGGATGGCCGCGCCGTGAACCTTGATCCGGGTGGGTTGCAGCGTTTCGAAGAGGGGCTTGGCCCTAATGAGTACCGTGAGCGCGTGATGCAGAAGGCCAAGGTCATCCGCAACTGGATCGCAGGTTACTTCCCTGAACTTCTACCGCAGTATGACGCCATCGCCAACCGCTTCGCGACCGGTACCTTGTAGCAGCAGCTCCCACTAAAAATTTTACCCCAGAGAACACAGAGCGCACAGAGAGGGGAATGGAAAAAAAACTAAACACAATATTTTCTTAACAATCGAAAGGGATTTCTCATTTTCTATTTTTTCTCTGTGTTCTCCATGCACTCTGTGGCGATAACTTCCTAAAAATAAATGGGTAATATTTAGCGGGAATGGCTGATCTTGTAGCTCTATCCTTGCATATTGAAGCGCGCTTCGGATACCATCCGCCCTTTATGATGGGAGAGGAAGATTATGTTTGCTATCGAGACCTCGATTGATCCTGAGCAGGCCGCGCATTGGCTAATGGTGGAGTATTTTGGCGTTGCTCTATGGCGCTATATCGTGGCAGCAACCATCATTCTTGTCAGTCTTTTATTTAAGAAGATTTTTGAATTGGTTATCATCCGCTGGTTGACAGGTCTTTTTTCGAAGTCTCATCTACGTTATGAAGGCATTGTCTTTGATGCGTTGAGCAAGCCTCTCAATGCCTTTTTGTTGATTTTGGGAGTGCATCTTGCGTTGCTTGTGATTCGGTCTGGGTCTGACATCTCACCGGAGGCAGCGCGTTTTTTGACTTCGACCGTATATGTGGCTTTTGGATTGTTAGCTGTGTGGACGGCTTATCGCTTGGTGGGTACCTTCGCTGATGTTTTGGACGATATGGCTCAGCACAAATCTGGGATGATGGACCGGCAGTTTGTGCCATTGATCAAGCGATCGTTGCGCATTGTCGTCCTAGTGTTGGGTTTGTTGACGGTATTATCAAGCATGAATGTCGATGTTGGTAGTCTGGTGACTGGCCTAGGCATTGGCGGTGCTGCAATGGCACTAGCAGCACAGGATTCTTTAGGCAATATCTTTGGCTCTGTCGCTTTGCTGGCGGACCGCAGCATCAAAGTAGGGGATTGGATTAAGGTTGGTGACCATATCGACGGCATTGTGGAGGCGATTGGCTTGCGCTCGACACGCATTCGCACATGGCCTAAAACTCTTGTGACGATTCCGAATAAGATGTTAGCCAATGAGGTTATCGACAATTGGGCTCATATGCCCAAAAGGCGTGTCAAACAGATGGTAGGCCTAGAATACTGTCGTCCGGACCAAATGGAGCTTATCTTAGAGGATATTCGAGAGATCTTGCGTCAGGATCACGGTGTGGATCAAGATTTCTCCATGGTACACTGGACCGATTTTGGTCAATTTTCACTCGACGTCATGGTGTATTACTTCACCAAGGCTGTAGCGACACCTGACCATTTGGCCGTTAAGGAACGTATTAACCTCAAAATTTTGGCCGCCACCCTAAAGCGTGGTGTCAATGTGGCGTTTCCGACACAGAAAGTGTTTATGCAGTCTGTTGAAAGCAATTCCCTTTAAAAAATTCACCACGGAGAACACAGAGTGCACAAAGAGAAAAATGGAAAAAAGCAAAACATATTATTCCGAGCCACTCCCGCTAAATATTAACTACTAATCTTTAGGAATTTACTACCACAGAGTGCACAGAGAACACAGAGAAAGGATAGGAAAATATTGTGTTTAGTTTTTCCCATTCCCCTCTCTGTGCACTCTGTGGTAACAAATTTCTAGTCGTATAAAAGGCTTATTGCTCTTCTAGAAGCTCTTGAAGTTGGATTTTTTGCTGGTCAAGCTCATCGAGTACGTTTTCAATCGTAGTCTTGAGGTGTTGTGCCTTTTCCTGCTCTTCCTTGTGGTCGCTGGCATGATTGGAGAGCACTTCTACTAGTTGCTGAAACATGATTTCAAGGCGTTCACGGATCGCTTCGAGTTTAGATTCTGAGGCGTCTGAAAGTTGTTTGCTATCTTTGGTAGTAGGGGTGGCTTGATCTGAGGAATTGTGCTGTTTGTTGAAATAACCACGCACAATATCGTTGTTAGCAATGGCTAGGCCAGAGGCGATAGCAAAGAATAAGAGGACGCAGGTGATGACGAAGTTAATCAGACGAAAGGAGATCAGGGCTACGGTTACGATGAAGATGGCAGAGGAAACGATCAGTGCAATTACATTGGGGTTACTGAGGCTATTGTAGAGGTCTTCCATAAATGTGTTTCCTTGGGTAAATGAATGGCTTTACATTTGACCATAACTACATTTTTTTTGCTATAGGGAGTCGCTGTTCATTGAGATCCACGGGGTCGCTGATTTGCGGAATGCCAAGGGCTTGACGCGCTTCGCGCATGAGGAAGAAGCTACCGCAGACCACTACAAACTCTTGCTGAGCTGCTTCTAAGGCAGCTGTGATCCCATCAGCAACGTTAGGATGGAGGGTGTAGGGAGAGTCCAGAAGGGTGCGTTCCGCTTCGGCAGCTAGCATCTGCAGTGGCATAGCTCGGCTGTGGTCGGCGGCGACAAGGTGAAGGGGATGGCCTTTTAGTAAGCTAAGAGAGGGTATGACATTCTTGTCTTTAGAAAAGCCACAAACGAACCTAAGCTTGCAGTCTGGATAACGGGCTCTTAAGCTCTTCAGTAACTCAGCAAAGGCATCAGGGTTGTGGGCGACGTCTAGGATAACGCCGTTGCCGATGGTGAATTCTTCCATGCGGCAGGGAGGCCGTACTGTTGTCCCAGCGGAGATATGATCAGAGCTACAAGGGAATGTGTCGGCAATCAGCTGCAATGTTTTGGCGGCGATAGCGCTGTTTTCAGCGTCGTAGAAGGCAAAGTTGTCGGCCACCGCATGGTAGAGAGAGGACCTTTCTTGCGCTATCGTTCGCAAGATTGGGACGTTTGCTTTGGGGCCTACAACCAGAGGAATTCTCTCCTTGATGATACCCCCCTTTTCTTTGGCGATGGCTTCGATGGTGTGACCTAAGATGTGTGTATGTTCGAGGCTAATCGAGGTGATAACAGAGATGATGGGAGTCACGATATTAGTGGCGTCTAAGCGTCCACCTAACCCTACTTCAACGACAGCGACATCGACTTTAGCATCAGAGAAGTAACGAAAGGCGATGGCTGTTGTCAGTTCAAAGAAGCTAGGGGTGATGCCTGTGGCTCCATAGATCTTTTGTCCGTAGGCGGCAAGCTCTAGGATATCCTCTTCGGAGATCATGGTGCCGTTGACTTGGATCCGTTCGCGAAAGCAGGATAGGTGTGGTGAGGTATAGGTTCCGACGCGCAGTCCGGAGAGCTGCAGTGACCGTGCGATTTTGGTAACCACAGACCCTTTGCCGTTGGATCCACCAACATGGATGATGGGGTAATGGCGGTCAGGGCGGCCAAAGGCTTCATTGAGGCGCAGGGTATTATCTAATGTCATCTCCTTGCCGCTAGATTGCGTTTGCAGGGCGAATAAGGTGTGTAAGAGCTCAGGATAGGTGTGGGTCACGACGTTCGTTTACCTGTTTATGGTGATCGCAGAGTCTTTGAAAGGTGGCTTCTGGTGTCCACGAAGCTCCTAGAGGTATGTTGGGTTTTACGTCTCCATGGAAGTCTGAACCACCAGTGATGAACCAGTCCCTCTTTTGCGCAGCCTTTAGCCAGCGTTGGCAGCGATCTAGAGGGAACAGGCAATAGTAGGCTTCGATGCCATCAAAGGGCATGTTAAAGAGGTAAGTGATCGTCTGTTCATCTGCCACTAAGTGCGGATGGGCGATGACAGCTAGGCCTTTAGCATCGTGGATCGCCTGTATGGTCTCTTCGATGGTAATGCGTGATCCAGGGACATAGGCTGCGCCGCCTTCTCTGAGATATTTCTTAAAGGCTTCTTGGACCGATGTGACATAACCCCTTTTCATCATGGCTGAGGCGATATGTGGGCGGCCGATAGTCCCTCCTGTTATAGTTGTCGGCAGGTCAGCGTTATCGATGGGCATCTCTAAAGCTGCTAGGCGATCCATCATCGCTTGATTGCGCTGCTGCCGCCTTGTCTTATGGTTATTGCATAGCGCACGAATCGATGGACTGTTTAGGTCGAAGGCATAGCCTAAGATATGTACGGGCTTGCCGTTGTGGGATGCGGAGAACTCGATGCCAGGGATCACGGTGACATGGTGTTGTTGGCCGTAGACGATGGCTTCTGGGTAAGCACCTATAGTGTCGTGGTCTGTGATAGAAAGGCCTTGGAGACCTTTTTTGATCGCGAGCTGTATCAATTCAAGAGGGGAGAGAGACCCATCGGAGTAAGTGCTATGGCAGTGTAGGTCGGCGCGGAATTCAGTCATGGAGAGAGCCTTGGTTAGCCCTTTGGTAGGGAATATGAACTACCTCGGACTGCAGCTGGACTCCTGTTGCCTCGAGTACGCGTTGCCGTACCAACGCCATCAAAGCGATGACATCGCTAGCTCTGGCATCTTCGGTATTGACGATGAAGTTGGCATGCCGTTCGGAGACCATAGCGCCGCCGACGCGCAAGCCTTTAAGACCTGCTTTGTCGATGAGGGCGCCAGCTGATTGGGCGGGTGGATTGCGGAAGATGCAGCCTGCGGATAGGTCGCTATAGGGTTGTGTCGCCTGACGGTACTTCACGATTTCCACCTGCACCTTACGCGCTTCTGTGCTGGGGGTTAGGCGGAAGGTGGCTGAGACGATAGCTCCTGGGATGCGTTGAAAAGAAGAGGTGCGGTAGCCAAAAGACATCTCTGCTCTTTCGTGTCTTTTTAGTTCTCCATCCGGTGAAAGTACCTCAGCAGCGACGAGGGTTTCGCTGGTGTCATGGCTGTTGGCACCGGCATTCATGTAGACGGCGCCACCGACACTGCCAGGGATGCCAGAGGCAAATTCGAGTCCAGACCATCCTTTGCGGGCGGTGAGAGCTCCTAGGCGCGAAAAGCTGTAGCCAGCCCCAACATAGAATTGTCCAGCGGAGAGTTCTTCTAGGAAGCCGATCTTGTTGACGATGACCAGCCCATCATAGCCTTGGTCATCAAAGAGACAGTTTGAGCCTTTGCCGATGACGAGATAATTGAGGCTTTCTTCTTTGGCATAACGCAGCGCTTGTCGCATCTGTTCTATTGAGGTGACATCGACTAAGAAGCGTGCCGGTCCCCCAATGCCAAAAGTGCACAACTGACTTAAGGGGCGGTTTGGCTCTATCTTCATGGCATCGATCAGTCTTCTAGCAAAGGCTTTTCTTGAGAAGCTTCGTTAGCGACATCTTCTATTATTTTGAGTTCTTCTACGGCTTCGTGGATAGCTTGTTCGTCGACAGCTTGTCCTAAGCTACGTTTGTAGAGAGTGTCGAGGACAGCGTTGACAAAAGCCGCGGCTTCTGGAGAGCTAAATTTTCGCGTTAAACGTACTGCTTCTGCAATGGCTACCTTGGGGGGGATTTCGTCGTCGTAAAACAACTCGTAGGTGCCAAGGCGCAAAATATTCTTCTCCGCTGTCGAGATCCGATCGATATGGAAGGCTAGAGTAGCGGAAGCGATCCGTTCATCGAGTTCCTGGAGGTGTCCAACCACGGCGTTAGCGCGGTCATAGGCGGTAGCTGCTGCTGCTTTGGAAATGGCTAGTTCTTTGGCAAGGAGGTCTTCGATGGCTTTGCGGTCTGCAGTAGCCATATGCATACTATAGAGCATTTGAAAGACGGCTTCGCGAAGTTTCTGAGCTGGAACGGTTGACATCAGGTTACTCACCAGTTGGTAGGGGGATGGAGAAGGTTATTGTAACATAATGAGCGGATTTGTTGCGAAGTGCATGTGTGCTATCGGTCTTGTTGTGAAAGGGATCAGATGGTGGATGTACTCAAATCTAC
>CAMFKD010000116.1 GCA_945957095.1 uncultured Chlamydiae bacterium | reverse complement strand
GAATTGGCTGATGCGTTTCATGGACGCCATTCCCATTCCGAACCATTATTCCTCTACTAACAGTTTGAAGAAAAAGAAGAGTGAGCAGTCGCTCAAGCAGCTGGCTGATGGTGTCAGGGCAGGGGAGAACTTCTTGATCTACCCTGCAGGTAAGGTTAAGCGTTCCAACTACGAACAGATCGGTGGAGCGTCGGGGGTGCATGGCATCTTGCAGGCGGCACCGGAGGCTAACGTTGTGTTGGTACGAGTGAAAGGACTATATGGCAGTATCTTCTCGTCGGCGCTGACGGGTGGCAGGGTACCTGATATGTTTCCTACCTTCTGGCGTGGGGTGAAGATTGCGTTGAAGAACTTCCTCTTCTTCAGTCCTCGCCGCGATGTCACCATCGAATATGTACCAGCTCCGGCAGACTTCCCTTACAATGGCTCGCGGTTGGAGTTGAACAAGTACTTGGAACATTGGTACAACCGTCCTGATGGCATCGATCCAGCGTTAGCTAAGGAAACATTGCCTGGTGAATCGCTTAACCTGGTGTCGCATAGCCGATGGCGACAGGAGCTGCCTGAAGTGGCGCCTAGGTGTAAGGTAGAGGATGATGTCGACATCGCTCGTATTCCTGAGCAGGTGCGCACTAAGATCTACAACTTGCTGGCGAAGCTGACGGAACGCGATGTCAGCACGATCACACCGGGATTGAGCCTGTCGTCAGATCTAGGCCTTGATTCTCTCGACGCTGCTGATATTTTGGCTTTTCTTCAAGATCACTTTGACGTTGAGAGCGTGCCGCCTAGCGAATTGACAACCGTCGAAAGGCTATTGGCTATTGCCGCTAAGGAAGTCGTCTTTGAGCCAGAAGCGGAAGAGGGTGCCGTTCTTACGAAAAAATGGTTGGAGACATCGGCGAAGCCTGGCAATGCCTTTATTCCTGAGGGCAAAACCTTGCCTGAGGTCTTCTTCAACGCTTGTGAACGATGGGGCAAGCGTGTGGCACTCGCGGATCAGCGATCTGGTATTTTGAACTATTCCACTGTTAAGCTGCGCGCGTTGCTATTAGCGGATTACATCAGTAAGCTTGATGGCAAGTACATCGGCATTATGCTCCCGGCTACTGTCGCGGCTACGGTCTGCATCTTAGCATGCCAGATCGCGCGTAAGGTGCCCGTGATGATCAACTGGACAGTCGGGCCTCGCAACCTTGATGCCATTATAGAAGTATCTAAGGCTAAGCATATCCTTAGCTCATGGGCTTTTTTGGATAAGTTGGAAAATGTCGATTTCACACCTGTCGAAGACAAGCTGGTGTTACTCGAGGATCTGAAAAGCCACTTCAGCCTCAAAGATAAGTTGATAGCGCTATGGCGTTCTAAGCAGAGGACAAAGACGTTATTGCAAACCTTTGGTCTCGATAAGCTTAGCGAGAAAGATCAGGCGGTTCTTCTCTTTACCAGCGGTACAGAGTCGACACCCAAGGGTGTTCCCCTCACGCATCAGAATATCATCGCCAACCAACGTGGAGCTTTAGAGGTCGTGAAGATGTCCTCAGAGGACATTCTGCTGGCGATCTTGCCGCCTTTTCACTCTTTTGGCTTCACCATCACATCGTTGATAGGCTTGCTAGGGGGGATCCGCACTGCCTTCTCTCCCGACCCCACCAACGGCAAGGCGTTAGCCAGAGCCTGTGGTCAGTGGCATGCTTCGATCATTTGTGGCGCACCGACCTTCCTGAAGGCGCTTCTGCGTTTCGCTCAGCGTAGCGATGTCGAACGAATCAAGCATGTCATCACTGGCGCTGAGAAAGCGCCGCCAGATCTCTTTGAGCTGTGTAAGAAGTTTGGTTTTGAAGAGGCGATCTTGGAGGGCTATGGCATCACTGAATGCAGCCCTGTGGTGACCATCAACTATCCAGGTGTTCCGCATCAGGGGGTTGGACAGCCGATGCCAGGTGTAGAGCTGCGCATCGTCCATCCCGAGACACACGAACCGCAACCTATCGGTAAGCAGGGGTTGATCTTGGTACGCGGTCCCTCTGTCTTCAGCGGCTACCTCAATCCCGGTTTGGCTTCCCCTTTCATCGAATTGGAAAGCAAGCCATGGTACTCGACTGGCGACCTAGGCTACCTCGACGCTATGGGGCGGTTGACATTGGTGGGACGTCTCAAACGCTTCGTCAAGATGGGTGGCGAGATGGTTAGCTTAGCCGCTATCGAAGATGTCCTATTGGAGTGGTGGCATAGCAAAGGGACGCCGCTCTCTGAAGATAGCCCTGTATTGGCTGTGGTGTCGGAAGACCGCGATGGCGATCGGCCACGCGTCTGCCTCTTCAGCCGCTTTGAGACTAGCGTCGACGATGTCAACGCCTCCTTGCGTCAGGCTGGATTCAGTAATCTTGTGAAGGTATCAGAGGTCCGTCGTCTCGATGAGATGCCTGTGATGGGGACTGGCAAGGTTAACTACCGTGAACTGAAAGCGCTAATGACTGAGGGATGATAATGAACGCTGAATTTGTTGTGACACAGACGCCTTTGAAACTCTTTAACACATTGACCCGCAATAAGGAACCTTTGGTGACCCTGGAGCCCGGGCGGGTGAGTTTGTACACTTGTGGACCAACCGTGTACGATTTTGCCCATATCGGTAACTTCAGAACATACGTCTTTGAGGATATCCTGAGGCGTACTCTGCAGCTTTTCGGCTATCGGGTGTTTCAGGTGATGAACATCACCGACGTCGACGACAAGACCATCAAGGGCGCCATCAAGCATGGCGTTACCCTCAAGCAATATACTGAACGCTTTGAAAAAGCTTTTTTCGCCGATCTGAAAGAGCTCCATATCCAGCCCGCTGAATCTTATCCTGCCGCTACAGATTACATCCCCCAGATGATCGAGATGATCCAAAAATTGATCGATAGAGGGGTTGCCTATGCAGGACGTGACGGCAGTGTTTACTTCGCGATCAGCAAGTTTCCTAAGTATGGTTGTCTCTCTCACCTTAAACTGGACGAGCTGCAGGTAGGGGCCTCTGAACGTATTGTAGCCGATGAGTATGACAAGGACAACGTTTCCGATTTCGTATTATGGAAAGGGTATGATGCAGAACGCGATGGTCAGATCTACTGGGAAAGCCCTTGGGGTAAGGGACGGCCTGGCTGGCACCTCGAATGCTCTGTAATGGCTATGAGCCTTCTTGGAGACACCCTAGACATCCATTGTGGTGGCGTCGACAACATGTTCCCTCACCACGAGAATGAGATTGCGCAGTCAGAAGCTTGCTCAGGCAAGCCCTTTGTCAAGGTATGGCTCCATTCTGAGCATCTCGTCGTCGATAACAAGAAGATGTCTAAAAGTCTTGGTAACTTTTATACGCTGCGTGATCTGCTCAACCGCGGCTTTTCCGGACTGCAGGTGCGCTATCTGCTGATGCAGACACATTATAAGACTAAGCTAAATTTCACATTTCAAGGATTGGAAGCGGCCAAGGGCTCTCTCAACCGTCTTAACGACTTTGTCAAGAGGCTTCATGGCATCCAAGGCACCAGTTCGTCAGGCCAGAGCGAAGCCATCCTGCAACGCGCTTTTGTCAATTTTACTGAAGCGTTGGCGGATGACCTCAACATTTCAGCTGCGTTAGCCGCTGTCTTTGATATGGTGCGTGAGATCAATGGACTCGCAGACCAGAATGCTCTCAGTGAAGCAGATGCTAAACGTGTGTTGTCCCTTGTCGAACGTTTTAACGGTGTGCTAGGGGTGATCGATATGACACCCGAGGAGCCGGAAGTCCCTCAGGAAATTCTAGAGGCGTTAGAAGCGCGCACCCAAGCGCGAGCCTCGCGCAATTGGGCTAAGGCTGATGAACTACGTGACTTCATCACAAACCAAGGCTATGTCATCGAAGATACAGCCTCTGGCCCAGTAGTGAAGAAGATATAGCTAGTTTTTTCTCTAGCGCTGTCCATGTCAATCTTTTATTCTTGCGTGGTTTATTCGATATTGGTATTCTTTATCGTTCATTTAGATTAACTAACTTGTGGGTGAATTGAAAGTGTTATCAACTATCTGCAGTTACATGTGCGGTCATTCCGCCGAACAAAAATCTCTGGAACCTATTAGCACAGCGCCTGGCTTGGGTACTATCTCTCTTAAAGGAGGAGAGTCGCTCAATGTTGAGGCATCAGCCATGTTGGCTAGCCGCAACCTTGTGATGCAGACAGGTATTCACGGTTCTCCTATTGCGGTGCTCAAACGTTATGTTTTTGGCGGAGAAGGCGCCTTTATGAACACCTTCACCGCAGGGAAAGGTGGAGGCTGGATCGCTTTTGAAGAGGCTATTGAGGGGCAGATCGCCTCTTATGACATGAAGGCTGGCGAAGTATTGTCATTAGCTCCTGGAGCTTTTGTTGCTGCTGATTCAGGTGTCAAGGTAACGGCGCACTATGCTGGGGTTAAGAGCTGGTGGGAAGGTTTGGGTTTCACTAAACTTAAGGCGACCAACACAGACGACAAGATCCAACGTATCTTCTTCAACAGTCCCGAAGGTCCTGTTAAGATCGTTAGAGTTAGCAAGAAGGATGGCCCGGTAGAAGTAGATAATGACTGCACACTGGCCTATACGGAAGGCCTACAAAACACAGTTTGCCGCGTTGGAGGATTGAAAGGGCTGTTATTCTCTGGTGAAGGGACGATTAACCAATTCGAAGGAGAGGGCACAGTTTTCGTTGGTTCTGGTGAAAGTGCTGACAAAGCCAACTACTTCACACGCCTGATGCGTGGTTTGGCGCCCGATCCTATTACACTTGGATATCGTGCTACCGTTGTTGTTCTTGCGGGTCTTCTGTTTTACTCGCCCTATCTCGAGTCCTTTGGGAAATCCATAGAAAATACAGTGAGATACCTTAATTGCTGTAAATGTAAGGGGTGTGATCCAGTATGACAGCGGTAACATCCATTCCTAAAGCACCTGTAGATCTACCAACTCTTATTTCCGAGGCTGTTAGCCTGCCGGTTAGCACCCAACCCATCGGAAAAATAGAGCTGTCAGAAGGGCGTTCGTTAAAAGTTGAGCCAGGGGCCATCCTCGCTAGCCATAATCTCAATGTGGAGACGCGATTGGGTGGGTCTTTCCTATCTCTTTTAGGACGCTATTTCTTTGGTGGAGAGAGCTTCTTTCAAAATACCTGTACTGCTAAGCAAGGCGGGGGGTGGATTACCTTTGAAGAGTCCATGCCCGGACAGATCGCTAAGCATGAGTTACAACCAGGGGAATCTCTTACCTTAGTTCGCTCCGCTTATGTGGCTTCTGAGCCTAATGTGAAGCTGGCCACGGAGATGGGTGGCGTTCGATCTTGGTTTAAAGGACAAGGTATCTTCAAACTGGTGGCATCTACAACAGATCACAAAGTAGGTAGTATCTACCTAAATAGCCCACATGGTGCTGTAAAGAAGATCGTGGTGTCTCGTGCAAGTGGACCGGTGATCATCGATAATAACTGCTTAGTCGGTTATGTGGGAGATCTCAAATGCACTCTCTCTAGGATAGGGAGCTTCAAAGGAGTAGTCCTATCTGGTGAAGGATTTGTGAACGAGTTTGAAGGAGATGGACAGGTCTATGTAGGGGCGCAGGAACCTACAAAGCGACGTAGCCTGCTTTCCGTGATCATGGATGAATATGTACCTTCTCCAGCCACGATGGCTGAGGGGCTTGCAGCTGTTGCTATCATTGCATTAGCGATTAAGAACTCGCATGCTTTTGGCTTTCTCAAGAGCCTCATGGATCTCAAAGAAGGCGCATGCGGAAGCTGCCCCGATTTTGGTGACAAGGCGGCTCCTTAAGTTGTACTAATGCATTACTTTTCGCCGAGCGCAGCGGGGCTTTGGAGTGCGCAAGCTTGCTTGTGCACTCCAAAGCCCCGCTGCGCTCGGCGGAAGATCTGACATCGCGGCGTTACGATGGACGCATCCAGGGAAAATAGAGGACATCGCGGATGGAGTGGCTGTTGGTGAAGAGCATCACAAGCCTATCGATGCCGATGCCAACGCCAGCTGTTGGAGGCATTCCTTGGCAGATAGCTTCTAGGAATTCCTCATCCATTGGACTTGCTTCTTCATCACCAGCATCGCGCCGTGCCGCCTGCTTTTCGAGTAGCTCGCGCTGCTTCACAGGGTCATTGAGCTCGCTGTAAGAGTTGCAGATCTCCCCGCATAAGATGAAGCTTTCAAAGCGCTCGATGAGACGCTGCTCGCGTTCTTCGACTTCGCGGTGGATCTTGCAAAGCGGGGTCGTTTCCTCTGGATGGTCAGTGATGTGATGAGGTTGGATGAGGTGAGGTTCTACTTCCACCTCAAACATAGCGCCGATGAGGAGGCCACGGGAGAGGCCTCTGATTTTTTTTGGATCGATATGACCGCTGTTGAGTAGGTGTTGGCGCATCTGTTCATCGCTCATTGCGTCGATGTCGATGTTGCCATAGACCTTCAGCGCTTGTTTCATCGACAGACGTTTCCAAGGCGCTTTGACATCGATAATGACGGGTTCTTCTTGGCCAGGGACGTTGACGGGAATCTTGGTCGTTCCCAGAATTTCCATTGCTAACCTCTCATAGAGGTTTTCGACGAGCCGCATCATATCATGGTAGTCCCAGTTGGTGGCGTAGGCTTCCAGTAGGGTGAATTCAGGGTTGTGGCTGCGGTCGATGCCTTCATTGCGGAATACCTTGCCCATCTCGAAGACCCGCTCCATGCCGCCAATGATCAGCTTTTTGAGCGGTATTTCGAGGGAAATACGCAAGAACATATGTTGATCGAGAGCGTTAAGTCGTGTTTCAAAGGGGCGCGCTTCGGCACCGCCGTAAATGCTCTGCAATACTGGTGTCTCGACCTCCAGGAATTGTTGCTGATGGAAGTAATCGCGGATGAGATGGAGGATGCGGCTACGCGTCTTGAAGGTGTGGCGTGTTTCAGGTGTCGTGATGAGGTCAAGCCATCGCTTGCGGTAGCGCAGTTCCTTGTCAGCTAACCCAGAGTGCTTATCTGGCAGAGGAAGAAGCGTCTTGCTCAGAAGCACAACCTCTTTAGCAAAGATCGTCAGCTCGCCTTTCTGCGTGCGGAAAAGGTGACCATAGACGCCGATGATATCACCCAGGTCTAGCTTCTTTTCGATGACCTTGGCGGCTGTTTGCGCGTCGTTACCAGCCTTAGCGGCGTCGTAGCCCTTGAGTTGTGTGAGATCGCGATTGACCATTACCTGGATGCGTCCTTCCTGTCCTTGTAGTTGCAAGAAGGCGTTTTGACCCATGGCACGGAAAAGGACAATACGTCCACAGACCATAACAGAATCAGTCTTGCTTGCTGCCGCGTCGTCACTGTTGCCTATAGGCTCCTCGTGATACTTATCCTGAAGGTCGTGGATAGCATGCGTGGGATCAAAGCGATGAGGGTAGGGTCTGTCTCTTATACACATCTCCGAGCCCACGAGACGTAGAGGAAT
>CAMFKD010000115.1 GCA_945957095.1 uncultured Chlamydiae bacterium | reverse complement strand
CTCTCCTTCTTTGCGTCTTAGCGTCTTTGCAGTCTTTGCGTTAATCTGATCCCTTTCACAACGAGACTCATGCCAAACGCACCTTATCCAACGTCTGATCCCTTTCACAACGAGACTCATGCCAAACGCATGCTCATCCTAACCTTAATTTCCTAGACGAAATGGTTCAGCTCCCCTTACAATGATTGAGCTCTAAACCAAGGAGAAGACGTTGAACATCATCGAGATCTTTGCCAGTATCCAAGGCGAGACCTCCTATAGCGGCCTGCCCACCACGTTTATCCGGCTGGCTGCCTGTAACTTGCGCTGCAGCTGGTGCGACACGCCTTACTCCTTCGGCCGCGGTACCCCCTGGACACTCGAGGCGATCCTCGACAAAGTCAAAGAAAATGGACTACGTCATGTCTGCGTCACCGGCGGTGAGCCTCTGTTGCAGAAAGAAGTTCATGTCTTACTCAGCCACCTTTGTGACGCCGGGTATATTGTCACGCTAGAGACCGGCGGATCGCTCTCCACGCAAGATGTCGATCCACGCGTAGTGGTGATCCTAGACATCAAATGCCCTGGCAGCGGCATGTCTGATAAAAATCACTGGCCTAATCTCCTACTCTTGCGCGCCTTTGATGAAGTGAAATTTGTGCTCCTGGATAGGCAAGACTACAGCTACGCTAAAGAGGTATGTGATCACCACAACCTCTGGTCCCTGGGTTGCCAGATACTGCTCTCCCCTGTACACGGCCAGCTAGACGCTCAAGAATTGGTTGGATGGGTCGTCCAAGACCGCTTACCGGTTCGGCTGAACCTGCAGATCCATAAGTACATCTGGACACCTGAAACACAAGGAGTATGAGCTCATGAAGGCTATTGTTCTCTTGAGTGGAGGCTTAGACTCTACTGTCATGCTAGCCAACGTTCTGGCACAAGGACGCCAAGTGACAGCGCTGACCTTTGATTACTGCCAACGCAACCATCCAGAGATAGCCGCAGCCTCTTATGTCGCCAAACACTACGCCATCTGTCATGGGATCATCAAACTAGATGCCAAAACCTTTGATAAGTCATCTCTTGTGAGCGATATCCAAGTACCGAAAGGACGCAACCTCGCAGAGATCAACTGTGGCACCATTCCCAGTACCTATGTCCCCGCCCGCAATACCCTGTTTCTCGCCTATGCCACCGCCTATGCGGAAGTATTAGAAGCACATGAAATCTACTTGGGCGCCAATGCTGCAGACCAAAAAGCCTACCCAGATACCAGACCAGAGTACCAAGCAGCATTCCAGGGATTGCTCAACGTCGCCACAAAGCAAGCTGTGGAAGGAAACATCCCCAAGCTGCTGTTTCCACAACTGAAGATGGATAAAAAAGAGATCATCAAGTTGGGAGTTTCGCTGAAAGCACCTCTACACCTAACTTTAAGCTGCTATGACCCCTCAGAAGGCCAACATTGCGGACGCTGTGATGCCTGCTACCTACGGAAGACAGGCTTTGTAGCTGCTGGCTGTGAAGACCCCACGCCTTATCTAGAGAAAGGTTTACCCCTCGAAGCAGCAGATATTTAACTCAAACGGATGATGCGCTTACCGAAAGCATCCATGCGCAAATGAAAATGATCGCAACAGCTAAACGCTTGAACGACAAAAGATTCTGTGAGGGCTAACCAACTTTTCGAAAGCTCTCGTAACACCAGGCTGACAAGCTCCTCAACACGATAATAAGCATCAACGTTAACAAAATAATGGTAACCACAGGCGATCACTTGCTTAAACTCCGCCGCGATCCAGCGATCGCAGCAAAACACTCCAGTCATCGGCTGCTCTAGAAAATCTCCTACATCAGCTGATAAGTCATCCAAGAATGCGAAAAAAGGTTCCACCAGCCTGCTATCCACAGCTATCCTCTGCAACCTCTCTACGATCTCCTCTTTCGTTGCTAACCCATTCCGGCGCCGCATCCAAGGAATCACTAACGCGTGCACTATTTCTGACATCTTGTCGTGAAGAAAAGAACGCGCTTCATTCGAACGCAAGCTCTCTAAAGCTTCTTCACACCATTTTCCGACCTTGTCACCAGTAGTTCGACGCAGCTCCGCAGCAGCCGTCAGAGAGAGCTGGAAGACCGATTCCAACCCATATCGCTTCAGCAGTACATGTGCCGCCTTTGCATCGCAAAAACGTAGCAAAGCACGTACAAACGCTGCCACATCAAAGACTTCGCTTCTCTCCAGTTCCTGATGTTGGAGATATTCCGATAGCTTAGCGCGCACCTCATCGAGATGCCCTTGTCCTAGGCCTATGAAGCCGCTTTGAAGAACCATCAGGTCAGCAAGCGTTCCACGTCCAGCCTCCAATAAGACCTTTTCCGCATATTGTGAGAGACCTAATACATTGATCGGCTCACATAATACCAAAGGCTCTACCCAAGAACGAAAACCCGGACCTAAATCAAGTGTCAGCTGCGCATCGCCAGCATATGACGGCTTATGGGTAGCCTCAACCAAGGGTTCTTCCGCACTCAAGCGCCTGATAGAGGAAGGGTCGACGTTTTCTAAAGCATAAATCTGTTCCAAGCCATGGGTATACGCCGCTTGAACTGTTTCATCGAAAACACCGCGATCTGCTGAGCGCGCGACTACCACAAGAGGCTTGTTAGAAGCTCCTTGCAATAGCATGCGATGGAAAGCAGCACGCTCCTCCTCCAACGACGCCTCTGACCTGATCATCTCTTCCATCTTGACCTAACAAACTACCACACCAAGCTAACCGTTATAACCTGCCTTCCCTCAAAAAGGAAAGCTGGAAGTACTCTGAGACAGTTGTTCTCGTTAAAATTTCTACCATAGAGAGGTGTTGTTGCATAATTCAGCACTGAGCCAGTGAGATCAGCAGCAATTTCTGCTAAATATTAACTACTAATTTTTAGGAATTTACTACCACAGAGTGCACAGAGAACACAGAGAAAAGATAGGAAAATATCGTGTTTATTTTTTCCATTTCCCTCTCTGTGTTCTCTGTGGTAAAAATTTTAGCGGGAATCGCTGGTCTCTGGCACGTCAATTGCACATCATATTTATTCTTTTGCATAAAGAAGCTGTGGTAGACAATCAGGATAGGAGGCAGTAATCATGACGGATGCACCCGATTTCACACTGTTGAGTCCTGACGATGCCGCTCAGCTGGTCCTGCAGCTAACCCCTGCAGACCTCGCGGCAGTTGCCTCTATTTTCTCGCCTGAGCAGCTGCAGAAAAGCGTGCCATGGCTCGTTGCCGATCGCGACAGCCAATGGCAAGCAAAACTCTCGGCACTCCTCCAAGGGCTAACACAGCGCCACCAGCTCGAAGCCATCGGACGGACACTTTCCCCAGCGCAAATGCTCGCGATCACAAGCTTCTGTCTTGAAGGTCCTGCCTCCTGGCGAGATAAGCTACAATTTATCCTTGTGGGATTACCTCAAGTTGTCTTTGAAGACATACTACAAGACATTGACAATGAGCAGCTTCGCGTTTTAAAAGACCTAGGCCCAACAGAAAGTGTCCAGCACCACCTCACACTACTCGTGCACGAACTCAGCCGCTTAGCCGAGGCCTACGCTGTCGACATGGATGAACTTGAGCGCCGCATCGATGGCTATGATCTCCGCGGCATTACCCAGAGTGACTTCGACAACTTCCTCCATCAGATCGAAGATACCGTCCACTTCTTCCATGATAAGCTTTTCGTCTTAGACACAGCCCTTGCCTTAGCATGGAATACCACACGCGAAGACCTCATTGAGAGACTGACCCAACTTAAAGAAAACTGGTTGCGCTACCTCCAGTTTACCATCGGCAGCCCTGGACTCATGGGCCACCCTGCTACGGCCCTCTATGCTAAACTGGAACAGAAGATGAATGGCATCTTTGGCACAGCCAATGACCCACAAGCCCTGACCGATGACGACCCTGCCATCGAAGCGCTAGCAACACTATCGCTCTGGGTGCTCCAAGATTACTGGGAAGTGGGCTTGCTACCAGGCATCTGCAGTGCGGCAGAGCTAGAACCTAGCTCTGCACAACATAGCGAGAAGCTGCTGCGCATAGCGCAAGACAACCTCAACGCTATTGGCTTAGCGACGGTAGGAGACCTCAAAAAGGCCCATATCTACTCGCGCAATATGCTCATCCGTTATATCCAGCACCACCAAAGTGCTCTGGCCAACGCCAAGCTATGACTTAGAGCGTATTCCCTGGCTGTTCAAAGCGCCGACGATGTCAACGAATACCTTCTCTTTAGGTTGAGAGCCATCAATCTCGATGAGCACTCCCTTTTTGCGATAGAAGTCGATTAAAGGTGCTGTCTGGCTGTGATAAACCTGTAAACGCTTTTCTACCACCTCGGGTGTATCGTCGGCACGGCCACGACCAGCCAGACGCTTAACGATATCGGCGTCTGGAACGTCGAGATTGACGACTAACAACTTCTTATTGCCAATGACTGTTTTTTCTAGCTCTTTCGCCTGTTCGAGGGTACGAGGAAACCCATCCAGAATATAGCCTCCTTGGGCATCGGGCTCAGCCACACGCGCAGCCACGACCTCCATCACCAAGCTATCGGGAACCAACAACCCCTTATCGAAGTACTCACTCGCCTTTTTGCCAAGCGGTGTGCCGTTGCTCTTGTGATAACGGAAGAGATCGCCTGTCGAGATGTGGGGAACAGCCAGCTTAGTACTCAAGTCAACCGCTTGGGTACCCTTGCCAGAGCCAGGAGCTCCTAGCAAAACGATCACATAACCATTTGTCGTCTCTTTCGATTCCTTCTGCGTACTACAAGCTGCTAATACCACCATCATCAACACCGTGACTAACGTTTTCATGGGTCTATCCCTCTCTTGATAAGATCGAACATCAAGTGTATCGCGCTGCGATCAAAAACGCAACAATAGGGAAAAGCTGGAAGGGTGGAATGGACAATCGACGTAATAGACGTCATGGACTCAATGGACGAAAAAGACATTTACAAGGCCTTGTTACGTAATAGCCCTCAAAATGGGGTAGCGCGGAATAGTATGTAAACAAGTATTAACGATGGAAACGATATAGCGATATAATGATCATTTAAAATATCTATTCGTAATAAATTTTGTGAATTAAACACAAAAAAGCATTTCCCTCTAAAATTTTTACCAAAGAGAACACAGGCGCACAGAGATGAAAATAAAAAACTAAACGCAATATTTTCTTAAAAATCGAAATGGATTTCTCATTTTTTATTTTCTCTCTGTGTTCTCTGTGATGATAACTTCCTAAAAATGAGTGAGTAATACTTAACGGGAATGTCTGAACATGAATTATTTGTTTGTGTTTTCTATCATTGTATCTTTATATCATTTCCATCGTTAATTTCACTTTTAAATCCGCACTATTAAGGAAATGACACAACAACGCCCATTTACACCGCCCATCGAGTCCATGACATCTGTTATGTCCATCCTAGTACAACTATACCCAATCAAACAGACATAATTAATGCTTATTTATTAAAAAATAATTACATATTATAATAAAACCAACGCTATATAACAGGAATTAACTATGGGAAATCATGATAGTGATATTAGCACTAGTGGATCAAGAAGCAGCTGGTATTCTTTACCAGAAGAGTCTCCTCCTCCAAGCTCCACCCAATCCCAGCCAACGCTTTCCCGCGAGGCTACCGCCGCCTTGACGCAGAATTTACAAACATTAGGCAGTCATGTACGCGCTGGAGGAGAAATCAAAGCCAGCCACCTCCGCATTGGAAAAAGAAGAACGGAAGGGCAAACAACCTATGTCCTGAAAACAAACAACCTCTTTAAGCGCACGATCAGCAAAATGCGAGGAGAAGCACACACCGATGAACTCGCGGCTTTTATCAGTAACGATGTACAGCAAAAGGCACAGGGCGTTAATCGCAGTGACCTGGAGGCCCACCCCGAACTAACAGCAGCTCTGCAACGCTACGATCAGTCTGTAACCAGAAACCAACAAAAAGTCTCTACGCCAAAAAGAAGTAGAATACCCCTGAATGTTGTAAACAGTGCCGTCACACCAAAAGCAGCAAAGGTCGTAGAAGTCACAAAGAGCGGCCCTCATGTCGATACGAGAAAAGATAAAACTGACGAAACAAAACAAAGACGCTTCGGACACGTGCACACCGTACGTATCTATCGCGGCGACCACATCGACCATGGAACTGAAGCCTTCAGCATTTTCCTCTCTACCCAAAAAGAACGATTTCTTAACGCAGTCGGCAGAGCTTTTCGTAGATTAGGATTCAGAGCTGCCTCCTTTGATCAATACCGTTACAAGCAAAATATGGACTCTCCCGATGCCCTTATCTACAAGAGCGATGATCATCCCATGGCTATTGCTGAGGATACCATCAGGTTGGCACCTACCGATCCCCTCCCAGCACCCACATCTTACTGGCTAGGGCACGCCTCGATTATGTTCGGTGTGACAGTACGCAGTGCAAGTGATCCATCACGAGCGACAACATTAAGGGTGATCACAGATCCTGTTGAAGGCGACCTTAATGCGTTTCTTTACCCTCGGATGACCAAGATAGCCAAAGAGATGCAAGAACTGCCCGCTCCGCATGTCTACCTGCTCTCTCACAACCATCTCGACCACTACAGCCACGACACGATCAACAAGCTGGTGGCACAGCAGCCTGTGATGGTCGTCCCGAAAGGCGATGGTCATCGCTATCGAGAGCTAGGCTTTGAACACGTGCAAGAGCTGGATTGGTGGGAAGGAGCCGATGTCACATTTGAACAAGAAGGGCATCTATACAACTTAGACATCACAGCGGTACCAGCAAGGCACTGGGCAGGCCAAGGCCCCTGTGGCGGACATGATGCGACATTCTTGGGCTATGTCATCGGGCATGAACAGGGCGATGTCTACTTTGCCGGCGACACTGCGCGCCTCAGTACGGAAGAAAAGCCAACAAGCGAAACAGAAACACAGAAGGAATTTCGCAAAGCCTTAGCTAACATGCCATCAGCCGATACGGTGCTCCAGACAGCGTTACGCATAGAGAAACAAATCGACAGCATCACTGACCCCCAACAACTAAGTGAACAACTCGCCCTGCAAGACATCGCACAAGAGGTCTACCAAACCCGCCGACTTGCAGAAAGGCTCCAAGGAGAAGCCAACAACATCAGAAAGAATATAGGATCAAATCCTTCTTCTGAGGAAGGGAAAGGTAGAAAAGCACTAGCGTTGCGACGAGCCGCCTATCTAGACAGTCAAGCAGAATTAGCGCTCCAGCGTGCTGCAGAGGGCGAGGTGGCCAGCCAAATCTCACATGTAACGGCATTGCAAAGCCTCTTTAACATCCGCTACAACTTCCAACCCGGCGGACCAGATGAAGTGCGCAAAGACATGGAATCGACGCATCAAGCCTCCGTAGATTCGCTTTGGATGCATAGTAAATTGATCTTTGAAAAGTTCTATAGGCGAGATATGGCTAAGAGTGAATTTCTTGATATCTCCAGTAGGGC
>CAMFKD010000114.1 GCA_945957095.1 uncultured Chlamydiae bacterium | reverse complement strand
CGTTATCGTTAGTGAGTTTGACAAGGCCATGTAGCTGACCATTCACCCACGTTCCCTCTTGCCAACAAGAGCCATCCTCACGCAACAGTTTTCCTTTGCCACTGACCAATTTATCACGTTCAAATCTCCCTTCCCATTTGCTCCCGTCCTGATGTACCCATATAAATTCACCATGACGTTTGAATTTTACCCATGTCCCCGTGATTGAGCCACCGTCTTTATGCTGGAAATAGTAAGTTCCTTTAGCATTGTAGAGACAGCATTCCCATGGCGGTCTATATTCATTGAGAGGCTTCATCTCACCTATCCACTCTGTCCCATCTTTATTCTCAATCCTGATCTCTCCCACGGTGCTGTAATTCTTCCACTCACCAATATGACGATTGCCATGAATATCATACCACGCTCCCTTTCCCGTCCTGGGTAGACCTCTACGATCCAGTTTACCTTCCCATTGGGAGCCATCTTCATAAACAAGCCTTATTAGATCATTTCCCAACTCTTCACGGTGAAGTATATTGCTCTTAGCGGCCTTGTTCACCTCTTCGGGCAGAATTTCGGCCAGGCGAGGGGGCTCAGATGCCGCAGCCGACGACGAAGGAATAGCGTCAGCCATTGCCGAGGAGGCGGATGCGGTAGATGAGACTGCCGCAGCCGGCCGAAAACTGTCCGAAGAGGTGAACAAGGCCCTCTTAGCAGCTAGGAGTAGAGGGGTCCGCTCGTTAGCATCCGCAGTTTCAAGATCTGATAAAGGAACACTTGCTGGATAACGAGGAAGGTCCATCGCTACCCAATCAGTAGAAGAGGAGGCGGAAGGAGAGAGGGCAGCGTTTGTGAATATAGGAGAAATTTTAACATCTTCGGGCTTAGGCGAACGACCTATCAAGGAGCTGTCAGATGAAGGTAACTCTTTAGCTGGGTCTGATATGTGTGGCTCATGACTTCCTTGATCACTTTTAACTGAAAACATAAAAACAACTCCATTATTATTTAAATAAGTTGAATGTAAATTAAACAGATTAAAATGTCAATTAATTACGATTACTGAGAAGAATTGAGCTATGCGTTCAAAGGTTAACCAAATCGTGCCCGCGCCCGTTTGCACATCCTATTTCGCGTTGTTGCACAATTTACCACAGACCCAACGAGATCAGCAGCAATTTCTGCTAAATATTAACCACTAATTTTTAGGAATTTACTACCACAGAGTGCACAGAGAACACAGAGAGAGGATAGAACGTGTTTATGTTTCCATTTCCCTCTCTGTGTTCTCTGTGCACTCTGTGGTTAATTATGCAACAAGGCCCTATTAGGTCCATGCTGTCCATTTGTTTGACTATATCTTGTTTATTTCCTTTCATTGTCTGTTATGTTATGCTAGAGTTTGAAAATCAAATATTTAACAAGAGATAACCATGTCAATTACAATTCCTCCGGTATTTCTCAACACTATTCGCTATTTCGATCCAACACAAGGTGTTCGGTCTTCTGCTCGTCTAGCTGCCTTAGGATTTGTCATGCTGCATGCTGACAAGATCATGGGATTTGGTGCCTACCTGCTCGCTCAAACAATTACACCGACTCATGATGCCAACGTTTCCGTTGCGATGCCTTTAGACTCCAGCGATAACACTTTGTGGCATGCTTATCAATTTATCAGCATCACCCTCTTTATCAGTGGTACCATGTCAACCATGGTGCACCTAGTCAATCCTACATCGCAACGCTCTGAAAAGCCTAAAGACAACAACACCGACCTTGAAAGCCAGCCAAAGATAACGCCCCACCACCATGAATAATGAGAATATCACCAGCTAGTTCAGCTGTTCGTCCTATCCGCTATGTAATTGTAAGCTTTACGTGAGGCTCCTGACATGACAGTTACCAATGGCGCTACCACGGCCAATGAAAAAGCAGTCGCAAACCCACAAACGAACACATGAGCAGGTCCACTTCGTGGAGTTGACCAAAGATCTGGAAAAACCGGAAATAGCATACATTTACTCATGACCACTACCGTTGTGGTGATGGCCGCTGCCGCCATATCCTGCAGAAGATTGGGCCACCAACGACGTAACACCTCACCAGTCACCGCCGCTTGAGGAGAGATCTCGCGATGATAACCCCATCGGTTTTGTTCTGGTACCTTCGACCATTCATAAATCTTATCTGTTGCTTCCGTAATCTTTCGACAAAGAATAGGTAGTCCTTTGTCAGTCACAATGCGAATAGGTGCCGTGACAGCACCTAGCAGGGCACCTGCTACGACAGCTGATGCTAAGGGAGTAAGTACCTCGCTGGTAGATTGGGGGAGCAAATACCCAACAGCAAGGCTAAGAAATTTAGGATAGGCAACAATTGGGCCCAGAAAGTCTAAATCATTGTGAACAGCATCATTACCTGTCAGGATGTAGTTGCCCACAACAGTACAAAGCGCCATTGTCACACCACCTGCCAAAGCGCCGGCAGCAATACCGGCAAGATGCGGCTTTACAGTGGATAGCCTTTCAAAAAAACTCCCTTCTTGCCTTTGATTAACAGATATATTATTATTCATTATAATCCTCCTTTATGCTGCGATTATTATTTATCATAAATGCATCATCCTATCGTAATCAATGGAAAACACAAAACTATTTATCTTCTCAAAAAGTCCTGGCACGTGATGACCTAGCGAGCTGAAACAGTATGAGCGATGCCTGCAGCAAGAGAACAGCCAACCAAAGACAAGCCTCCACCACCATGAATAATTAAGATATCACCAGTTAACTCACTATTCCTAATGATACGCCTTGCTTCCCCCATCAGCTTAGCAGTGTAGATAGGATCGATCAAGATTCCTTCTTCTCTAGCTACGCGCTGGACTTCATCCCATACAGCCCGATTCGTCGCGCCAAAGCTAGCAGCAGTAGAAGGGCGGTACAGTGTATAATTTGCCGCCACATCTCCCCCAAGCAGTTGTAAGCGAGATCGAAACGATGTTTCGTCGCCCGCCACCAACACAATGTGTACATGAGTATTACCTTGTAACCGTTGGAGCAAAGCGATCGCCGTCAAGCCCGTGCCAGCATCGATAAAGATATGTGAAAAACGTCTGCCGATCTCCTGTTCATTGCGAAAGATATCAGTAGCGAGAGTCTGTGCTCCTGCCAAAGACTGAAAACAGCAAGCACCTTCAGGAACGATAAAGTGACGACAAGCGCGATTTTCTTCTGAGGCTATCTCTTCAACGCGAGGCCAATCCTGCCGCGATACCCAACGAATATGTTCCTGCCCCGCTATCAGGGCCGTTAACCAGCCGTTGCCAATCAAAGGTCTGGTAGGATCACCCTTTAGATACAGTTTAAAGGGAACACGATTTTCAACAAGCAATTGGGAGAGCCCAAGAACGTTGTTAGAGTTGATGCCGCCGATGACGATGACAAGGTCGAACGCTTCTTTAAGGAGGAATGGCAGCAAGGAATGGTACTTGCGCAGCTTCGAACCTGAAATACCAAAGCCAAGCTCATCGTCGCGCTTCACCCAGCAAGTGGCTGTTGACGTATCGAAAGAAGGAATTCGATGAACCCTGGAATGGAGAATCATGTGATGTTATTTTTTAAAGATACCGCCGATCCAAACAAAGGTCCAACGCACCATTGCCACGAGAATCCAAGTGATGAATGCAACGATTGTAGCGTCGAGAAAGAGCTCAAAGATGCCACCTTGAGTTGTATAGGTGAAAAAGATGAGCATCCACATCAGCAGTGGGAGAATATACTCCAGTGCCTGTCCCCATGAAGAAAAAATTGGTTCGCTCGGCCATTTCATGTGCAATCTCATCCCATTCACTTATATGTGTTGTATGTCATTATCCGCAATCCGTCAACGGAATCTGCAACCATTCCTGCTAAATATTACCCACTCATTTTTAGGGATTTATCACTACAGAGTGCACAGAGAACACAGAGGAAAAATAGAAAATTGTGCTTAGCTTTTGCTATTCCCCTCTCCGTGTACTCTGTGGTAAAAAATTTAGCAGAAGGAGTTGGGAAATCTGAAGGCTGCAGCAATGTCATGTGCTTTGACAGGATATGGTGCCTCTAAAAGCCCTCCAAGCCAGAGCGCTTCACCTAACACATCAGCAGCGGCGTCCCCAGCCAGACGTCGCTTAATGATACCCTCCGACAAGCTGCGCTTGCTGAGTTTCATCCCTGTTGTATCATAGATCAAAGAATGATGAGCAAAGAGAGGAGTCTCTTGCCGTCCGAGAAACCTACCGAGCTGGAGCTGACGGCCTGTGCAATGCATCACGTCCTTTCCTCTGATGATGAGATTGACGCCTTGATCTAGGTCGTCGACAACCACAGCAAAGTTATAGGTGTAGTTACCGCGGTTATCTTGCAACAGAAAATCGCCACACTGCTGTGCTGGTACCTGTTCGATTGCCCCTTGCATCAGATCTATGCAACGTTCTGTCCCTTGGGCCACTCGCAAGCGGATTCCTACCCCTTCCTTAACCTCAAGGCCTTTGTCTCGACATAGACCGGGATAAAGCAGCTCCTCTCCTACTTGATCCTCCAAAGCAGCGACATCTTTGCGGCTGCAGCTACAACCGTAGGTGTATCCTTCTTGTCTTAACTGACCCATGACTTGTCGATAGCGCTCACCGCGTTCGCTCTGACGAACGACGTAAGGCCAATTATCCGGAATGAAGCCAAGCCATGCGATATCATCCAAGATGGCTTGTTCATACTCTTTGCGACAGCGTTGGCGGTCGTGGTCTTCGAAACGCAACAATACCTTAGCCCCCGCAACGTCGGCGATGGCAAAGACATAAGCCATCGATAGGAGATGGCCCATATGGAGGTAGCCTGTAGGACTGGGAGCAAAGCGGGTAACAGGCGTCGCTGGACAGGCTGCTTTCAATCGTTGCCAGTGAACGGACGCCCGGGATTTGCTGCACCCCATTCTTTAAGCTACTTTCTGTGCCGACATAACGCGCCGCAACGCAACCATAAGCGCAGCTGTTCGGAAGTCTGTATTGACCTTATGAGCGGTCTCAAATACCTTCTGTGCTGCTTGTAGCATCTTTTCTAAGAGCTTCTCATGAACCTGATCCAATGTCCATTTTTGGCCATTTTGGTTTTGGAACCACTCGAAGTAGCTGACAGTCACACCACCAGCGTTAGCCAGAATATCTGGCAAAACGATGACGCCTTTTTGGAAAAGGATGTCGTCCGCCTCTGGCGTTGTAGGACCATTAGCAAGCTCTAAGACGACTTTTGCTTTGATTTTGCGGGCGTTATTTTTCGTGATCTGATTTTCTAACGCTGCAGGCACTAACACATCGACAGGTAGTTCAAGAATCTCTTCATTAGAAATTGTCTGACCTTGAAACCCTGCGACACGCCCTGTCGACATCTTGTGAGCCAACAGCTTTGCAACATCTAAACCATTAGGGTTGCTCACACCACCGCTCGAATCTGAGACGGCCACAACGCGATAGCCTGCATCAGCGGCTAACTTAGCCATGAATTGGCCAGCGTTGCCAAAGCCTTGGATAGCTAACGTCAAATGCTTAGGAAACTCCAGGTCTTGCGCCACCTTCTGCAGAAGGTAGAAACCACCCCGCGCTGTCGCGTCATCGCGTCCAACGCTGCCACCACGGATTAAAGGTTTGCCTGTGATGACCCCTGGGTGCTGACCACCAACAGCACTGTTGTACGCATCTAACATCCACTCCATGACTTCAGCATTCGTTCCTACATCGGGAGCAGGAATGTCTTTCTCAGGACCGACCACAGGAGCGATCAACTTCATAAAGGTCTGTGATAAGCGCTTAAGTTCTTCTTTGCTGAGCTTCTTAGGATCGACGACAACGCCTCCTTTCGCTCCACCAAAAGGCACATCCATGACAGCACACTTCCAAGTCATCCAATTGGCAAGCGCCTTGACCTCATCGAGGTCTACCTGTGGGTGAAAGCGGATACCACCCTTGCCCGGACCGCGGTTGGTGTTGTGCCGCACACGGTATCCTTCAAACGTCTTCGTCTCACCGTCATCCATCTCCACCTTGCAAAATACTTTCTCAATGTGTTCTGGCTCCAACAGGGCACCTAACGTCTGCTTAGAAATACCTAGTTTGTCCGCTGCCTTCTTAAGCTGCACTTGCGCGTTTCCAAATGTCGACATGACGAAACCTCTCTAAATAGTTGTTGTTAGAAGAGACATACTACCGGAACCGACACTTTTTAACAGAGAATTATACCCAAACAAACTGAAAAGTTGGCCTATGGTCAACTTTTCAGTTTGTTTGGGTATCTACAGCCTCAACTCGCTCGATATAATTCACGATTCGGTCAGCCACTTTGTCCGAGAATAGATAGGTGGCATGTCCGATGTCTTCGTAGGCATGAGACTGGATACGGCGTTCATGCCCTTCGGGCGCCGTCATACGAGCCGATCGATTAGGAAGGATCACCTGATCCGCCCTGCTCCATAGATGGAAAAAGCGAACATTGCTCTCGTATTTAGCCTTTTTACGCACGTTGCGTAGCAGGTCAGAGCCACGCTGCATCTGCTGCGCACATTGCCCAACACCAATGGGTGCAATCACCGTGCCGTGCAGGGGCGACCCGAGCGTAATCACATCCGTCACCGTTCCCTCAGGGGCTAGATGCGTCGCATAGTAAGAGCTGACAACTCCTCCCATGCTGTGGCCGATTAAAATAATATCTGAACGACCTGTCAGCTGTTTGATTTCCTCAATCTTATCTGCCAACTTCTGCGCATAGTGTTGATCGATGGATTGTAAAGGGTGACCTAAATCTAAAGTAAACGCTGGTCCTAGGTTGGCCTCTCGGAGGCGATGGCGAATATAGGTCCAGTTTGAACCAAAACCAAGGTAACCATGGACCAATAGGATAGGTCTGCCACTTTTATCATCCATCGCACGAGGCTCACATTGCCGGACGGGGCAAAGCTGAAGAAGCGCCATCGCCGCCATCGCAAACATATCATTAACTTGAGCACTGATGACATCGGCCACGCGTCGGCATGATTGTGGTAAATGGGGCTTTAATTGCGGATAGAGTATATGCAATCCCAGCATAACAAAGAGCGTCTTGGCGACAATCGCCACCACCATGGCTACGACAGAAGAGGTCGCTACCGCAACAATCGTCGCCGCAGTCGTCACTGCCGAAAGCACCCCTGCCATCCCCTTCATGATGTGATTTGCGATCCTCGAGATACGATAGCCCCGTACAGCAGGAGCTCTATTCAATGTTTGATCACTCTCGAGATCAACTGTCTCATACGTTTCTGGTGCCACGATCCGCCCATTCCAATCAGCATTCAGATCGGAACCAAGGAATCCCCCCTTCCAGTCTGGCAACAGATTCGCTTCACCGACCACAGCAGGCCTGTCTGTTATGTGAAGTTGTGGATTATTATCAGAAGACATAAAACATCTATTGTTTTAAATTTGTAAAACAATATTGTATTTAATTCAAATTTATTAATCAATTAAATTAATAATTTCTTTATATTCAATAGTATATATAGTTTATTCACGGCAGCAATTCCCGCTGGATCTTATTTAGTTAAAAATAAGAGGGTTAAAATGTATTGTTTCGCAGACTTTTACTGAGAATCTACCACAGAGCCCACCGAGATCACAGAG
>CAMFKD010000113.1 GCA_945957095.1 uncultured Chlamydiae bacterium | reverse complement strand
CAATCGCATTGACACTATCAATGTCTTTGCGGTTTGTGACCACAGCTTCATTCCATACGTCTTGTAAGAAGTGGTCCGATGCAGTCAACAGATCGGTGTTATCGGAGGAGGCTCTACCACGTGGGGCAGGACCAAATTTTTCGTTGATGATATGGAAGGTCATCGTCGAAGCCTTGACAAGCTCTGTCGCTGACAAACCTTGAGATCCCGGGAAGTCCAAGATGATGTTAGATCCTTCTAGGCGTATGGAACGCTCCGCAACACCCATTTTGTTGATGCGCACATAAAGTTCATTGACGGCCTGGTTGAGGTCATCGGGTTTTGTCACAGGCTGCCCATTCTGATCGGTTAGCCCAATGCGTACTGTTTTACCGCCAGAGAGGTCCAAGCCCCATTTGAGAACTTTGCTGTCGTCTCCACGGAAATACTTACGTGTGGAAAGCTTCAGGTTGTCCCAATACACGTTCGAAGTTGGCGCTGGGACGTAGTAGCGATTAATGGGATTGAGATCTACCTGAGCGGCATGATACTCATCGCGCCACTTTAGGAGATCCTCATGTTCTTTGTCTTCAATACGGTTGAGCGTCAAGATGCGCTGCTCCACGTCAGTAAAGTCGAGAACAGCGTACTGCTTACGTCCTTTTACGGTGAAGTCTTCACGAGTTGCCTTAAGAAGGTTGTCATAGTAGTTAGGCAGATGGAAGATATAGTCCTTGCTAAATAGCGGCGAGACGCCCCATGAATTGCCAGGGTAGTGCATAAAGCCACGCTGCTCTAGCAAAGAGACAAGGGCATTAAAATCTGTTCCAAATACCTGATTGCTTTCTGAAGAAGGCACATCGCGATACTTCTGGATAATATCTTGCAAACCACGAGCAATGACATAGATGCCATCCGTATCGAAACCCTCGGGTGGCAGCTCGTGATACATGGCTGGAGCATAAACGACGAGGCCCAAGCGCTGGTCTTGCGCTGATTGCTTGAGGTAATCGTCGAAGCTGCGGACTGGGTAGGCATTGCGCACGAGGTCGCCATGTTTCGGATTCCAGCTTTGGTTCAACAACTCTTCTACCTGCACAACTTCACGCTTAGCTAACGAACCTAAATCAAAGGCTAAAAAGCTGTGGCTATCGTTGAGGTTGCTCAAAGCAAAGCCATATGCCTCATTTTGAGGGATAAGATTTTCGTCAGCATGTTGCGAAATGTAGGCTACTTCACCGATGAGAAGTTGGTTGACTTTCTCTTTGATGAAAGCTCCCTCTTCCGAAGTTGCAGGATTGGACACGATAGCTGCGACATCAGGATAGAGATCTGCTCGAACGGCACCACCAATCCAATCTATCGTTAAACCCTTGATGAAGGGATTGTAACCGGCCAAATCAAGCGTTTGACGCGATTTACCGCTATTGGCCTCTTGTTCTAATTGGTGATGCAATTGGCCAAAAGTCAGCGGCTTGTTAGCAGTATCAATATCAGCCTGATATTGCTGCAGAATAGCGACAGCTTGATTCAGCGCCGTTAGCTGTTGATTAAGCACTGTAAGGCGCTCGCGTGCTTCGGGTTCTAAATTAGCTGCTGCCTCTCCGCCTTTTCCTGCTAATGCTTGTTTCTGGGCATTAGTCTTGGCCACTGCATCTTTCATCAGGTTGATGAGAGTCTTGGAAACGCCCCCTTGTGGCAATCCAGCCACTTGAGAATAAGAAGCGGCGATGCGTTTAAAAATCGCTTCGTTACCACCTGTTAAGGCTTTTTTGGTGTTAACAATGTCCTGTGCAAGTGTCAACAACACTTCTTGTTGCGTTGCTTTGTCGCCCGAAATTGCGGCGATAATCTCCTGTCCCTTGAAGCTAGGACCTGCTACTACAGCCCCCAAGTTAGCAACACGGTCGAACACCAAGGTGCGATACATAGGGGATGGCTGCCCCTGAGCGTCAAAACGGTCGGAAAATTGAAAGAGCTGGTTGATATCATTGGAATCAAACCGTGTGCCAATGCGCCGTTCCACAACAAGGGTCACATTCTGGTCATCAGCTACTTCAGAACCCAATTGCAGCTGCGCAGGAACAAAGGGAATCATCGCCCCAGCCTGCGGCAGGAAGGTTTTAAAGCGCTGTGCCTCGGCTCTCGTTGGGAACACAACGTTGATCAAATGTGGGTCATCCTGGCGGACTTCTATCTTCGTCGGCTGGACGTGCAGCAGACTAGCAAATGACTGTAACCATGCTACAGATTGCTCTTCCATCCCATCGACGCGTGTCACAATCTGTTCAGCGACCTGATGAGCCCGGTCAGCACCTATCGGCTCTTTCAACGGCTTCGAATAGAAGAAGATGGTAGGGAGGATATTGTAGAGGGTGATGAGGAGGACAGCGACAATGATGTACAGCTGCCAACGTTTTTGTCTTTCCATTACAGAAACTTCCTTAGCGGCGGGTTGTGATATACCCTAACAAATTTTGGCGCGCTCCATAAACCAACTTTTCAGTTTGCTTGGGTATAAGACAAATGTTGATTTTCGGGACTATAGAGGGGAAGGTTACCACGTGTACAATCATTCTGTCTAGTGGAAACATCGGGAGTCATGTGACTCCCGATGTCGAGCAACTTACGCTGTCTGTGGCGTAGCAGCTTCCAGACGGTCTTCTTCTTCCTTCTGTTTGCAGCGGGCTGCAAACATTTTGTCGAGTGAGAAGACGGCCACAACCCAGGCTCCTACGATCACAGCCAAAATAACCGCTACGTAAGGAGTGATAGCCGAAATGCCACCAATGAAGGTGAAGAGGAGGATCTGGATGAACGATCCACCAGACTTACCTAAGCGTGCGCCAACGACGTCAACGGCCGCTTTACCTTTAACCTTGGACTCTGCATCCAATGGAATGTAGGTCATTTCCTTTGTCGGGTCGAAGAGCGAGTACTTGGTTGACTTACTCATGATGTTTTGAGCGGCCCCAAAGAGCACGGCCAGCATCAACGGCGTCGAACCCATCGCAGCAGCAAAGCCTGTCAACTGATCGCCAAACATAATAAAGGCGAAGAAGCACATACCTGTGAGGATGAGAACAACAGGCGTAAACAGAGCGGAGAAACGCCACCCCATACGACGAATCAGGTTGCCGCCAACAAAGAGCAGCATCAAGACGGTCATCAAGCCTGTGACAAAAGAGAACTTACCCATAAAGGCTACGTAGCTGTTGTGGTCAGGATACTGCAACTTCAGCTGCGACTTCCAGGTGACTTCGATCAAGTTGATCGCAATACCATAGCCCATCACGACGATCGTCAAGCAGAGCAGGTAAGGAGAACGCATGATGAAGAGGAAGCTGTCTTTAATACCCATTTTGAGTTTGTTTTTCTCTTTCTTCTTCTCGTTAGGATCGTAGAAGCGTGGGTCAGGCAGAACGTTCTTGTCCATCCAGTAGTAGGCAGCGATGATAACAAGACCAGCTACCACTACCATAGCCATCAGCCAGTTCAAGCTAATGCCCCAGGCATCTACTTCAGGAGGTAGATTCTTTCTAATGTCAGCAAACATCGTGATTAAGGGGCCAGAGAACATCAACGCTATGTTAAAGCCGAGGCCGAAGATGGTGTAAAAACGCTTAGACTCGCTAACGCGGGTGATCTGGTTGGCAAAGCCCCAGAAAAGCAGAGACAACACGGCACTGCCCCAAAGCTCTGACATGATGTAGAAGAGAGAGCTTGTCCAGTGTTGCATCGACAACACCAATCCATGCCATCCAGCTGGCAACCACGACTGAACCCAATCCGCTGTCGCATTGGAAAGGTGCAATTGGTCTCTAAGCGGATGGATGACCAGTGCAAATAAGCCGAAAAACACTAAGAAAGGGATCAGTGTCGCATAGAAAAGGCCGGCCCGATTAAAGACATTACTCATTTTAGAATAAATAATCATAAACAGAATGGCGGCTGGAACGACGCCAATCGTCTTCAAGAAAGGGATAGCCTCAGCACCTGCGTCCGTCACGACCAAGCCGTCCTTGGTATCGCGGAGGACTGTGTAGTTGAAGGAGATACAGAATGCCATGACCAACATGGGGATGAGCTTTTTAAGCTCAAAATTGTGCACGGGCCATAAAAAGGCACGCCACTTACTAAATTCTTGTTCCGTACTTTGTGCCATATCTTAATCCTGGGTGTTCGTTTTGCAGAAACCCTTTATTCAGTTGAAAAAAGGTTATCCGCGACAGATTATTTTTTTCAAAGAACCTAGTATAGATAACTTCTAGGTTAAAATCAAGCAAAAAGACCCTATCGGGCTCAACCCGATGGGTCTTTTTACCAATCGTGAGAAGGGATAAAAAAGTTAGACTCTCACCAATTCGTTCGGATTAGCAGATGCGAAATTGTTAACGTGTGTGATCGCTTCAACGTAGCTGTTCCATAGCTCAGGCTCAACACGACCATGGCGAATAGAAGCGATGAGTTCGCGCTTAATTGTTCGCAGATCTTTCTTAGGTGTTAGCTTACGCACCATGTCTTTATCACCAGCCAAACGAGCCATATTCAGCATGCGTTCGAGATCTTGTTTTGTAAAAGAGATTTGATCGCGGCGTTTACGGGAACCACGAGCAGCACGAGGTTTAGGAGGAACTGTCACTGGCCGATCGACGCCTGTCACAAATTGTTTAATTAGGGTGCCGAGTTGTTTCGGATTTTCACCTTTCATCTTACGCATGGTGAAGTGGTGCATATAACCACCAGCTCCAGCGGGCAAATAGCGACAGATATCATTTTCTTTTCTTGCTCCAACTTTTTTAATGGCGGTCGCAATCAACGTTTCAAGTTCTTTGATATCTTGCTTAGTGTATTTTTCGTTTTTGGTTTCGTGTTGGCTTGTCATGAAAAACCTCATATCTCTTTGTTGTTTCTTGATGCAATCTTAACGTTATGTTCGTGTCATCTCCTATTCATGGCGAAGGTGACATCTTAAACATCTGTAGTGGCTACAATTAGCTCAACAACACGATGTTTCATTGATCTTACTAACATGCTGATCCGAGTTCAGAACCTCACTTGCACCTATTTTGAGGCAATGGAGAGGCAATCGAGCTCCGGATCTTTATTTACTAAGCCAGCAATTTATACAACTATATGATTTTCGCGCAAGAAATATCGAGGTATCAGAAAGTAACATCATTTCCCCGTTGCATAATTTGCCTTCGACCCCGCGGTATTTGTTCACCACAGAAATCAGTGGTGAACACGTACTGCCCGCGTGCATGCCTGTTCCTGATGTATGGACTTCAGGTACAGGTACGCACGCAAATGATACAACAAAACCCGGTTGCGCTTATCCAGCGCTCGCGTTACACTGAACATCTATACCCAAACCAGCTTTTCAATTGTCTGGGTATAACGCGAGGTGCCTGTCATGCCGTTACCGCTTCATCGCTCTAGTGCTCCTCAAAGCACTGGGCCAACACATGTGATCGCTATCGCCGCCGGCAAAGGTGGTGTAGGAAAATCAACAGTGACCGTTAATCTAGCAAGAGCTTTAACCGAGGCCAA
This sequence comes from uncultured Chlamydiae bacterium, assembly GCA_945957095.1. Lineage (GTDB taxonomy): Bacteria > Chlamydiota > Chlamydiia > Chlamydiales > JAJFMA01 > CAMFKD01. The sequence continues at coordinate 2,267 of CAMFKD010000113.1, read as the reverse complement.
CTACCGGGTAGGGATTTTAGATGCTGACATCTATGGGCCATCTTTAAGACGTATGTTGCCGGAGCAGCAATTGCCAGTTCAGAAAGGTCCCACTATTATCCCTGCAGTTTGCCAAGGAATTAAAGTCATATCGATGGCATATTTCCGCCAAGAAGGCATTGCGACAGCCGTTAGGGCGCCGATCGCAAATAGCTTAATTACGCAGTTTTGTGATCAGGTAGAATGGGGACTGTTGGACTATTTATTAATCGATTTTCCACCTGGAACAGGTGACATTCAGTTGACTCTTAGCCAACGGGCAAAATTGCGAGGAGCGGTGATGGTCACTACGCCGCAACAAGTGGCAGTGATGGACGTACGCAAAGCTATGCACCTGTTTTCGCAGGTTAATGTGCCGATTTTAGGCATTGTGGAAAACATGAGTTACTACATTCACGAGAAAAGCGGTGAGGTCTTGCATCTCTTTGGCAGTGATGGAGGCAAGTTGCTAGCTGAAGAAGCCGGTGTCCCGCTGCTCGGTCAAATTCCAGTCGATCCTCTACTTAGTTGTAGTGGTGATGAAGGTGTGTCGTTATTTAATCAGGCAGAGATCAAATCGCCTGGAGTAGCGGCTTTCCGAGCACTAGCTCGCGATATTATTCAACGTATGGCGGGGCTTCAATCCGAAAACTTAATTAAGCGACTGACCCAACCCGATCCTATGCACCTGGACATTGAATGGAACGACAGATCTGTACATCGCTATCGCTTGAGTGACTTGCAGAAGAACTGTCCATGTGCTGGTTGTGGGGAGAAAAAAACGACTCTTCGTGTCGATGACGCCGTAAGCTGTACGCAAGTCGCTGATATCGGCCGCTATGCCCTACGCATCCAATTTACATCTGGATGTAGCCAAGGCATCTACACTTATGCTATGCTGAAGCAATTACGCCACCATTAATCTTATGTTGGAGATGTGTTCATGATTCGATGGATATCGTTGCTAACTTCATTGACAATCGTCGTGATGCTCTGTTGCCACTGTTCCTCGCCGGACCAGCATCAACGTCAAACGCATCTTAAAGAATGGCTAGCAGATAATGGAAAAATCAAAACGCTGTCCACAACTTGTATGGTTGGAGATCTCGTCGTCAGGGTCGGTGGCGACTATGTCGACAACCTATGCCTGATCGCGCCAGAGCTGGACCCGCATAGCTATCAGCTCGTGAAAGGCGATGATGAAAAATTAGCCTTTGCCCAGGTCGTCTTTTACAGTGGGTTAGGATTGGAGCATGGTGCCAGCTTACATCATTACCTAGAGAAAAGCGATAAAGCGGTATCTCTTGGCGATGAGATTGCGAAAGCAGCACCTAAATCTCTCATCATCATCGATAAACAAACAGATCCTCATATCTGGATGGACATTTCGTTATGGATACGCGCGCTACCTGCTATCGTACGTACTCTTAGCGACCATGACCCCGCTCACGCTGATGTGTTCCGCGCCAACGCAGAAAAGCTCTATAAAGAAATGACAACAGCCCATGCAGAAGTAAAACGCGAGATGGCAACGGTGCCTGATTCTAAGCGTTATCTGGTCACGAGTCATGATGCTTTCAACTATTTTGCACGCGCTTATATGGCGACCCCTAAAGAATTGGGCGAAGACAGTTGGCAGGTGCGCTTTGAATCGCCAGAGGGCTTATCGCCAGAAAGCCAACTGAGCAGCAAGCATATTCAAGAAATCCTTGACCACCTTTCCAAATACCGCATCCGTGTGATCTTTCCTGAGTCGAACGTCAGTAAAGACAGCTTGCGCAAGCTGGTACATGCTGCTGCACAAAGGGGCATACAAGTCGTTGTCGCTGATACTCCCCTCTATGCCGATGCCATGGGCCCTGCTGGCTCTGATGCCGATAGCTATGTCGGCATGATCACGCATAACGCGAAAACCCTGCAGCAGTACTTAAACCAGCAACCCGATGCTGTCGACCAATGACCCCTGCTTTTGCTGCGCGCCATCTCACTGTCAACTATGACAGAACACCTGTGCTGTTCGATATCAGCCTGGAGATTCCTGCAGGGCAGTTAGTGGGGATCATCGGTCCTAACGGCGCTGGCAAGAGCACATTGATCAAGACAGCCATGGGTCTGTTAAAGCCTATTTCTGGCACAGTCGAGTTCTTTGGCCGTCCTCTGACAGAAGTGCGGCAGCGCATTGCCTATGTGCCACAACGTGAGTCGGTCGATTGGGATTTCCCCACTACCGTCCACGATTTGGTATTGAT
>CAMFKD010000112.1 GCA_945957095.1 uncultured Chlamydiae bacterium | reverse complement strand
GAATTAATGATCAATATAGAATTATTTTTCGTTGGGTCAATGATGCTGCCGAAGATGTAAACATAGTAGATTACCATTGAGGGCAATATGTTACCGAAAAATAGACCACCAGCACATCCCGGCGAAGTGCTGTGGGAAGAGTTTCTAAAGCCTTTAGAGATATCACAAAGCCATTTTGCACAACATCTAGGTGGCACTTGGACGCAGCCGAAGGTCAGTGAAATTATCAATAAAAAGCGTCGTATTACAGAAATCATCGCTTTAGATTTTGCTGACGCCTTTGGAACTTCGCCAGAATTTTGGCTTAATCTGCAGGCTAATTACGATCTTTGGTTTGCGAGGCAATACCATGAAACGGTGCCTCTATTAGATGAATTCAAGACCAATCCGATCAATAGACCCAAGAAAGCAAGCTCTAGGGCTCATCTTTCCGGGGGACGCTTAAGTAAGAGACACTCTCACTAAGTCCTCCACTATCCTCTGTGCTCGGCTAGTCTGCAGCGGCGTGATGCGCGCCCTGAATAGGTTTTACACGTCTGCAGAGGAAGGGGATAGGGACCATAAGGAGGAAGGTCCAAGCGGACAGCCACGATAGGTCGTTAGTCGCGAGGACATAAGCTTCTTGTGTCAGAAGGGTCTCGAGGAGCCTATTGACGACATCGGTATGGGTCGTAGGGTTTAGCGTCATGACGTTGTACAGCTCTATGATGCGTGGATCGTAAACGGTGATGGTTTCGGAGAGATAGGCGTGATGGGTGATGGCGAAGTGAGTCCACCATTCGATGGAGAGGGAAGTTCCAAAGCCGCTGCCGACGAGGATGCGGATGAAGTTGAAGAGGCCTGAAGCGCTCGCATACTTTTCAGGGCAGATATAGCCTAATGACAATTGAACGAGGGGGATGAAGAAAACGACAACGCCGAAGCCTTGAAAGAACCGTACCGCCATGACATATTCTAAGCTGACACCCGAGATGAAGAGAGCCTGAAGAAAGAACCCAATCGAAAAGAAAAAAAAGCTGCAAGAGGCCATCAGCCTGACGTCGATGCGGTTCATCAGCTTACCTACTGTCGATGACAGAAAACAAGGGACGATGCCAATCGGAGCGACGGCAACACCAGCCCAGAAGGCAGTGTAGTTTTCTTGCGTCTGGAGCCACAACGGCACCGTCACAGTGCTACCGAAGAAGATCAGATAGCCGATAGTCGTGACGATAGTACCTAGCAAGAAGTTGCGGTCTTCAAAAAAGGAGAAATCCACAATAGGGTAGCGGGCATGCCGCGTCCACGCGATGAAGTAGATCAAAGCCACCAGCGAGATGATCGTTAGGGCGATGATGAAGTTGGAGTTAAACCAATCGAGGTCTTTACCTTTGTCGAGCATGATCTGCATGCTAGAGACCCCTACCGTTAATAAAATTAGACCCGTCCAATCAATGGGATAACGGCGGATCTCGCTTTCACGGTGTTTGAGGAGAACCCAGGTCATCCAGGCTGATACAATACCAATGGGGACGTTGATATAGAAGATCCATGGCCACGAATACTCTTGAGTAATATATCCTCCCAAAATAGGTCCCATCACAGGTGCCACGACGACGATCATAGCCCAAAATCCTAGAGCACCACCGCGTTTTTCTGGCGGGTTGCTCAGCAAGATAAGGCTTTGGGATAGGGGAATCAGACATCCCGCCACAGCTCCCTGCAGGACACGAAAAAACACCAATGATGTCAGCGATGACGCCTGACCACATAAGAAAGAGGTTAAGCTAAAGAGCAGAACCGAATAGACGAAGAGACGGACGCGTCCAAAGTAATCGGAAAGCCACCCAGTAAGTGGTAGCACGACAGCGTTGCTGCAGGCAAAGGAGGTGATCACCCAGGTACCTTGGTCTGCACTCACCGACAGGTTGCCAGCGATATAGGGAACAGCAACGTTGGCGATGGAGCTATCTAGGATTTGGATGAAGGTACCTAAGCCCAGAGCAAAATTAAGCAGGAAGAGCTTGGAGCCTTTATAATACTCCTCAGAAGCCATTGCCAACCACTTGTAGGTTTGTGGTGACGATCTCATCCATGACCAGCTCCAACCCTTCCATTGGAATGACAAAGATGTCAGTGACAGCAATGGGTTTGCTGGGCGGGGTTTGCGCTAACATAGGAAGGTCTTGTTCTGTGATCGTGACATCGACTTCAGCAGAAAGACCTAAGCGAAGGGGGTACTGGCGGCGTTTTTCTGGGTCGACGCTGATACGAACGGGAAGCCTTTGAACGATTTTGATCCAGTTACCAGTGGCGTTCTGCGGTGGAATTAGAGAAAAAACACTGCCAGAACCAGAAGGGATACCCAAGACTTTGCCTTCAAAGACGACGTCTTTGCCGTACAGATCAAAGGTGACAGTTGCTGGCTGTCCAATGCGCATATATTTGAGCTGCGTCTCTCTATAGTTAGCGTCAACCCACATGTAGTCTGTGGGAATCACCGCCATCATGTTGGTACTTGGGGTGACCCATTGTCCCACTTGGCACTTGCGTTGTGCCACATAGCCTGTATGGGGTGCACGTACGGTGCAATGTGAAAGGTTATAGTAAGCTTGTCTGACACTGGTCTTCTGCTGTTCAATCAAAGGATGATGTTCCATCACTGTGGGGCCTGCAGAGTGGAGGGCGCTAGCCAGATCAGCTTCAGCTTGCTTGAGGGCCATCGCAGCGACGAGGAGGCTATCTCTAGCGTGAACATAATCTTGCCCCGAGACAGCACCGCTGTCGATCAAGGCATGTCGGTTTTGGAAGTCGAACTCTGCCTGAGCCAAAAGGGCGCGCTTAGCTTCGACATTGGCGGTATTGGAGGCGACAGCGTCATAAAGCTGCCGCACTTGGCGCGCCACGACTGCTAAGTAGGTGAGTTCACGGTCGTAGGCGATCTGGTAGGTGGTTGGATCGAGGAGGACTAGTGGCTGCCCCTCTTCCACCAAGTCGGTATTATCCGCTAAAATGGCGATTGGCGTTCCCGAAATTACTGTGGTGATGTTGATCATATTACCGTTGGAATATGCGTCATCAGTGTATTCATGGTACTGAAGGTACAGGAAATAAAAGAGCGCCCACGCAATGGCTATCACAGCAAGCGTCAACGTGATCCATATCAGTGTATGGTTACGAGTCTTGGAGGGTGCGGTAGGGCTCGGCTGGTTTGTCTGTTGTGGTTGTTCTTCTACTGACATAGGTCGTAGCCGCCCCCGAGTGCTTTAATTAGCGTTAAGATAGCTCTTACATTGGTAGCTAACGCTCCTAGCTCCTGGTCGCGAGCCTGAAGCATGGACAGTTCCGTCGGAACTGTATCCACACCAGCGTCGAGGTGATGAGCCAGGCGCAGTTGCGACAGCTCGTAGTTGCGCTGTTGACGCTCCGCGATGTCAGCTTGCTTCTGCAGCTGCTCGGCGCTATTAGTCACTAAAGTGATTCCATCAAGTGTTTCTTGAACAGCATCTAAGATGAGTTGATTGTATTGTATGTTGGCAAGATCAGAGTCGACTTCTGTGCCGCGCTGATTAGCCCTTAGCTGTCCCCCCTGAAAGATCGGAAGTGTAAACGCTGGGCCGATATCACTGTACATACTGATGGGATTGAACCATTTATGTGCGTGGATGGTCTGGTACCCCCATAATCCAGTGATACTGAAATCGGGATAAAATCCAGCAACGGCGACATGAATCTGTCGTCTAGCGGATTCCAGCAGCCAAAGCTGTGCGGTGATGTCAGGGCGGCGCGATAGCAGGTGCAGTGGTAGATCGCAAGGGAGGGGAACGCGTGGGATGGGGCGTCGTACTAAAGAAACTTTAGCGATGGGGACCTCAAAACCGTCGGCGAGGTATGCCTGAAGCTGATGTTCTTGCAGAGCGATTGCCTGGTCGATGGCCAGTAATGCTCTCTGTACCGTCGCTAAGTCACTCTCAGCTATTTCAAGAGCCATGGCGTTTTCTAGGTTTTGTCCAAAACGGTTCTGGATGTATTCGACATTGCGTTGGCGGTTCGCGACAACAGCAGTAGCGATATCGCGGCGGTCATAGAGGATCTGCAGTTGCAGATAGGTGTCTGCAACGGATACACCAAGAGATAAACGTACCATCGCTTCGTCAGCTACTTTAGCAGATGTTTGGTCCAAAGCCGCCCACCAGCTATTGCGGTTTTTGCACCATAGGTCAAGATCATAGTTGAGGTTGAAGGCCGTGCTATAGAGGACAAAGTAAAAGGGAATACCAGGACCAATCAATGGGCTGCCTGGAGGTGCTGAGTTGCTGATGACGAGGGCTGTTTGACTAAGTTGGTTGTAGATGGCAGACGTTGTTTCGGTAATCGTCGGAAACAGCAATGCTCGCGCTTGGTCAGCAACCGCTTGAGCTGCCTCTATCCTAGCTTGTGCTGCCTGTACAGTGGGATGACAGGATAACGCTTGCTCGACAAACGCTGTCAGTTGTTCGTCGCCAAAGAGCTCCCACCATGCTTCAGGAAGAGATTCCCCGATAGCAATAGCAGGGCTAGCATCGGCATCGTCAACAGCATAACCAAGTGCTTCAGAAGGTAAGTCATCAAAGCAATGGGGTGGGCAGCGCATGTAACAGGCGCTCATCGTTAGCCCAATGCCAAGCAACAGAAGTGCTGTCATAATACTGCGCCGCCGCAATGCTCACCTCAAGGTCTAAAGGTGACTTCTATAGTGGCTAGCGACTATTCATAGCAATGGAAGAGTAGCTGTTTTTTGACCGAAGCTTTGGAGTGCTCTAGCTTTCACTTTTGAGAAGACTGGAACAGCGGAAGTGTTGTTGGTTAGAGGTACGCTTAAAAGTGAAAGCACAAGCAAGCTTGCGCACTCCAAAGCTTCGCTTCGCTCAGCGACAGAATGGACAAAAGACATGTCCATTCTGTCCATAACGCACTAAGCTTTGATAAAGCCGGGGCCTTGTGGGCGCTTGCCTGCTGCCGGCGAGCTTGGCGCTTGGGCTTGGGGAGGAGCACCTGGAGCTGCGGAGCTGGGCTCGCGTCCTTCGCAGATGTCGCTGCAGATTTTACGCCATTTTTCTACAGTCTCAACATAGAGAGGGGCAAAGGCTCGCAAAGCCGACGGTACAGCATGTTCCATGTCGATGGTGCAGTGGATGAGGATCAGCTCTTCTTTGACTGCAACGCCAACGCCACCACCAGCCATCTGGCCGCCAAGCATGGAACCTTCCAACAGACGCTCGTAGAGCTTTAGACGCGTTTTGTCATCGCGTGGCAGGCCATCGAGCAGCGGGGAGTACAGATAAAGTCTCTTAGAGTTGGGTTCGTAAGTGAGGTGCAGGGAAAATTCGTCGTCAATCCCCAGAATGCACGTGTTGTTTTCGTCAAACTCCAACCCTTCCAATCCGAGCTCTTTTCCGAACTCAGAGAGGTTTTCCTTAGCATTTTCAAATGACATATCGTCCTCCTAACTGTTCATCGTAGTCTCTTTTTACCTGGTCGCGCCATTTCATGCAAAAAAGATCTCCATTTGCACCATGCGGCAATCGGTTGAAGGTAGGGATCATGCAATATCGCATGTAAAATGTAAATCACTCTTTGCAGCCGGCGCGCTCTACTTGTTCAACACAGTGAGTACTGAGATCTGTGAGAAGGATGGAGATAGAGAGAAAGCTAGGGTATTGAATTCAGACCTTTTGTTTTTTTTCGCCCATCTCATTCTTCCTCATAGGTCTCTTTGGCTCGGTGCTGAACACATACTGGCGCGATGCTTATCATAAGTTCTATTTACCTCTACGCTTACATTCTAAAAATAATAGCTATATAAATCAAACTAATTAATATAAGCTTGTCGGAAAACTATGATTTAAATGATAGGATGATGGAAACAGCGCTCCCGCTAAATTTTTACCACAGAGAACACAGAGCGCATAGAGAGGGAAATGGAAAAAACTAAACACAATATTTTCTTAAAAATCGAAAGGGATTTCTCATTTTTTATTTTTTCTCTGTGTTCTCCGTGCACTCTGTGGTGATAAATTCCTAAAAATGAGTGGTTAATATTTAGCGGGACATGTGTGCGCGTATATCCTTATCTGAAGGGAGGCGTCATCAGCCTGCCGGCCATTTTCCCCCAGCCTCTAAAGCTGATGAATCAGGTAGCCGTTTCAGGAGGTAAAGGGCTGCCGTGGCTAGAGGCGGCGCGCACTCTTGGCTAAGTACCTTGTCGTCACAGCGAGTCCAGGCAATTTTATTTCGGATATAGGCAATATAGTGGCCGATCTTTTGTTTCCCCCACGACATTTCCTTGTGTTCGATCAAGCCAACGATTGCATACCGTTTACCCCTAAGCTCAATCGTCTCGTTTTCGGAGACACGGGCCGGCTTCGATAAGACAGAATGCTTACGTTCAACCACAATATATTCTGGTGCCTCGCGAGCAGCTCGCAGGGGGGCGTTGTTGATTACCCTAAGAATCTCGTCTTGGAGGGGCTCAGGCAGCCACCGCAACCACCATGACCGCGACTCGTTAGCTGTAAGGGTAATGTACGAAAGGGGGCTGGACCCTATACGTCCTGTAAAGAGATCGGCAGGGTCATGCATTCCTTCAGCACTCCCTTCGTAAATGTTAGAACTAAACAAGCTATTGCGTAGTCGATCGAGCTGCATCTGTTGGGACAGAGGTGTAGAGGACTGATAGCTCGTCAGAACTCGTTCCAGATTCATGACAACCTCACCTTTCCCATCGTTTCGCAATTGTTGCAACACGCTTTCACGCAAATCAGGAAACGTGTGCAACCACTGCAAGCAGACGTTCATCCAGCAGCTGTTTCCAATGTTCCAGAAACCAGGGTGCAAGGTTCCTAGGCATTCAGATACCGTCCCCTCCGGCACGTCCAATGCTTGCGCACGTGCAAGAAACTGATCCTGCTGCGTGGGGAAGGGAAGTTCAGGCCCCCATTGAAGCAACTCAACATTTTCCTCAGGCGTTCTGCTGTTACATAGGCTGTAAAGGCCTAAAGCCAGATAGAACTTATCGGCATAATCCTTAGCTGTATCCTCAATCAATTTAGATTTAGGCGTGTCCTGCTGTAACTCAAACCAAATACGGGACGAGTCGCGGCCTTGTTGCAGAACAGGTTTGGCTCCATACAAATCCGCGTGGTTTGTGCCATCAAAGTCTAGCGTATAGTGCACAGCACGATCAGGAACAAGCGCAAACTGCGCATACATGCCAGCAAAGGGGACGTCTTGCGGCGCGCATAGCTCAACATTGCTCAAGCGGATCGACCCTTTACCTGGTAGTCCTAATCCGAACATTTGACCATAGAACGCTTGTATCAGGAACTCTTGCAGGTTAGGCTTGCCAACTTCATAGCCCCACTCGCTACCTTGCTTCGGAAAGGACATCTTGGCAAATGACTCCACAACATTCCGATCAAACGTGGCTAGCCTAAAGCTACCATAATCTTCTGGCTTATCTTCTTTATTTCTAAAAAATTTGTACTGAAGCACAAGCTCATAACGTGATCCAGAGCTCTCTTTGCGAAATTCAAAGTAAGGAAGAAAGTGGCCTGCATCGGTGACCATAAGCTGAGGGTTGCCGGCAAATAGCTCTCTCTCCATCGATTGCAACAATGTCTTTGGCATAAGCAAGGGAAGAAATTCTTCATTAGCGCAAGGAATGAAGTCTGCATCTCGAATGATTGCATTAAAAGGATTATTCCTCTGCATTTGAGCGGAGGAACTAAAACTGTGCAAGCATTCAAAGTAGCTGGTCAGCATACGTCGCGATGCCACGGCATAATCCCTAGCTTTTGGTGGAGGCGCGATCCTGTCTCTTATACACATCTCCGAGCCCACGAGACGTAGAGGAATCT
>CAMFKD010000111.1 GCA_945957095.1 uncultured Chlamydiae bacterium | reverse complement strand
GTGTACAGCAGCGCCTCTTTGGCATAGGAGCGCAGTTGCGTGACGATATCACAGGTTTGACAGTTGTCAAAATCGTTGAAGGTGGTCCTGCAGCTCGCAATGGTAAGCTTAAAACAAAAGATCGCATCATCGCAGTTAACGGTGAACCTATTGTAGGGATGGATATTGGCGATGCTGTGGAATTGATTCGCGGCGACCTAGGCACTCAGGTGACGTTGACCGTCATCCGTGAAGAGGCCAATAGCGACCATGGCAATAAGGAAAAGCAATTAGAGATCACCATAGAGCGCGGTGAGGTGATCATCACAGAATCTCGCTATGAGTCTGCTGTTGAACCATTTGGTGACGGTGCTATTGCTTATCTGCGCTTGCATACCTTTTATCAAGATCCTGAAACCTCTTCAGCAGCTGATCTAGAGCGCGAATTAACCAGGATGAAGAAAGAAAATAATGTAGAAGCTGTTGTTCTGGATTTGCGATCCAATTCTGGAGGCCTCTTGGCGCAGGCCGTCACTGTCACTGGTCTCTTCATCACGAAGGGTGTTGTTGTTTCCATTAAGGATGAAAATGGCAAGGTCCAGCATTTACGCGACCTTGATGGCAAAGCTCTATGGGATGGCCCTCTGATCGTATTGATTAATCGCGCTAGCGCTTCTGCTGCCGAGATTGTCGCTCAAGCGTTGCAAGACTATGGCAGGGCAATTATCATCGGGGATGATCATTCTTATGGGAAAGGGTCCTTTCAGACCTTTACCTTAACAGGGACACAAGAAAGCGCTGTCAACCCCGAAGGAGAGTATAAAGTGACTCGCGGGCGTTACTACACTGTTTCCGGTAAGACGCCTCAGTTGGCGGGTGTTCAGTCTGATATCGAGGTACCAAGTGCTCTCAATTACATCGATATTGGTGAGAAGTTCCTAAAAAATCCCTTACAGCCAGATCAAATTGAACCAGCGTTTGATGATAAGCTGCTGGATATTCCGCTGATTCAGCGTGCGAGGGTAGCTAAGCTCTATCTCTATGATCTGCAGAAAAAGTTGACTACCTATCAGCCCTATTTGGCTAAGCTCAAGAAAAATAGCGAAATACGCATTGCCAACAATAAAGGTTACCAAGCCTTTATCAAAGAGGTGCAGGAAAAAGACAAAGACAAGGGTGAAATAGAAGAGGAAGAGCTTACGGAGAAGCTTGTCCAAAGCGATTTTCAACTCAACGAGACCTATAATATCACCAGAGACCTTCTCATCTTCATGAAAAAAGCAAGTTAAGGAAACGACCCCTATGACAGTCCGTGTGCGTATCGCTCCTTCCCCTACCGGTGACCCCCATGTAGGTACCGCCTATATGGCTCTATTCAACATGGCTTTTGCTAGACACCATGGTGGTAAGTTTATTCTTCGCATTGAAGATACCGATCGCAAGAGAAGTCGTCCGGAATATGAACAGAGTATCTTCGATAGCTTGCGTTGGTGTGGTATTCAATGGGATGAAGGGCCTGATGTCGGCGGTGCTTATGGCCCATACCGGCAGTCGGAACGCACCGAAATCTACCAACAATACTGCCAGCAGCTTCTCGATCAAGGCAAAGCCTATAAGTGCTTCGCTACAGCTGAAGAGCTGCAGGAAATGCGTGAAATCGCCACCGCCCAGGGCGAACGTAGTGGGTACGATCGCCGCTACCGTAATCTTAGCGAAGCAGAGGTTCAACAGCGCATCGGGGCTGGCCAAACGTATACTGTTCGCTTAAAGGTGCCTCTAACGGGCGAGTGTGTCTATCAAGATGCTATCAAAGGGCGTATCGCAGTGCCTTGGGCTGATGTCGATGACCAAGTGCTCTTAAAATCTGATGGTTTTCCTACCTACCATCTCGCCAATGTCATCGATGACTATACCATGAAGATCACACATGTCATCCGTGGCGATGAGTGGATGAGCTCCACTCCCAAACATGTGTACCTTTATGAAGCGTTTGGCTGGGAACCTCCCATCTTCATGCACATGCCCTTGCTACTCGGCCCAGATGGTAAGAAGCTTTCCAAACGTAAAAATCCAACGTCGATGTTCTACTACCGCGATGCTGGCTATTTGCCCGAAGCGTTTCTCAACTTCCTCTCTTTGATGGGTTATAGCATGCCAGGAGATAGGGAAATCTATCCACTCTCTGACCTGGTTCAAGAGTTTGACGTCTCCCGAGTGGGTGTATCGGGCGCTGTCTTCGATCTCAAAAAACTTGATTGGCTCAATCAGCAATACATCATCAATAGCGTCCCAGTTGATCAACTATGGAGCCGTATTGAACAGTGGGCTTTTGAACCGACGCGTCTGCAAAAGCTGATGCCACTCGTGCATACTCGCATTAAGCATTTCGGGGAATTTTTCGATTTGTGCGATTTCTTCTTCATCGGTGACCTCAATTACCCCCCTGATCTTTTCCATATCCATGGGCTTAAGGAGGGGCAAGGGGCCCTTCTTCTTCAGGTAGTCATTTGGCTGCTTGATGCGGCTGAAGATTGGGGATCGGCTTCCCTGCATCACGTCTCTAAGGAAGTGGCTAAACTTTTTGGCGTTAACCATAAAAAAGTCGTCATGCCGCTGCTGTTTGCCGCGATCATGGGAAAACGGTTTGGTCCGCCTCTCTTCGATTCGGTCGAAATTTTAGGAAAGTTTATGGCGCGTGCCCGCTTCTTAAAAGCGATTGAAGCGCAGGGAGGGCTGTCAAAACGTAAGTCAGACCATTTGAAGGCGGCCTTTGAAGCAGGGGATTGCAGCAGTTGCCTAGCGGAACAGGAATCGGGGGAAAGAAAATCAGAAGATAAAAATACGGCCGATTCCCTCTCCTCCTCTTGAGTACGTGTTCACCACTGAGGCACAGAAGGTCAAGGCTTAGAAGAATCCTTTCCAGGCTAGAAATAACCCAATTAAGGCATAAACAGCGCCCACAATGCGATAATTCAGTCGTTCCAGTAGCCATCCGTAGAATCGATGGGTGTGCTCTGGAATGATGAGCAATGCCGTACCTTTAATCAATGACATCCAGCCAAATAGCGTAATTAAGACTGGCCATCCCATCACCCAGATATTATGCGTGACGACGATGAGGATACCGATGATGAGCGCCATTAATTTCCCGAGATAGGATCCTACTTTATCGTTGGGATATTCCTTGCCAAGATCTCGGAAATAATCCGGCGATTTGGCAATTGCGACCCCGACCACTGTCATAAAAATACCAATAAATTTAGCAAGCAACAGTGATGTATCCATAAAAACACCCTCCTCAGGGCTGTTATCTAAGTCCACACCTTCATATTAGCATAAAATCGAATAGATTGTTCCGGGTACAACATGTTCACCTATATTCCGATTCGTGCCCGAGCCCGGAGTCCATAAATCGGGCACGGGCACATATGCATTAAGCTATGTATGCAGAAGAGTTGAGAATTTGTGTCTTTGTGTTTCAATTACAAAGCTATCGGGTCAGACTAGCGAGGATTTGGTGTTGTTGAGCAAGGAACTCACCGATAGACAGTCTATCCTGCTTGGCTAGCATCTCGACTAGCCTAGAGGGGAAGCCATCTGCGCTACCAAGAGCTTTGCTGGTTACCTCAGTTGGGGTACCAAACACGCGTCCAAAGACTCCTTTAACGGCATCGGCGGCGGCAGTCCACATTGGCTTCAAGAGATGGTTAACGACATTGCGGTATACTTGAGACACCTTGTTCGCCAGCCATTCGCTCACGGATTGCGTGAGGTTGCTGATATTCCCTACCCACGAGAAGAGGCTCTTAGCACTGGGGAACACCAAGTTGGTGACGAAGTAAACCAAGCCAGTGGCCACGCTCTTCCAAATATCGGTGATAAACTTGTCGATAATTTTAACGCCATCGGCGAATACTTGGTGCACTAACCAATCAAAAACCTTACCTATCGCCACTCCAGCCCCTCCAAGCCATGTAAAGCAGGGGGTAATGGTCTCCGAAATCTTGGAGGCCACCACTTTAGCAGATGCCTTTAAGCAGGGTAGCGCTGTACGAACAACCCATAGAGGAGTGTCAACAGCCACAAACCAGATTGGTTTCGTAATAGCGGCAAAAAGCAGGGCTCCCGTGCCGCCCAACCCTTTTCCAATGACGATCAAGGGTGGCGAGAAAATCCATAATGGAAGAGGAATCACTGTTTGATTTGCCAAGAGAGTGCCGATTCCACCTACGAGGGCTCCGGCTCCATATAATACTCCAGAAAGTGCAATACCGCCGACAGAGGCAAAAAAGAGGGTTTTTAGGATATCGCTAGTGCGTTGGTTAAACTGTATGGGTTCCTGAGAACCAGCGAGAACGGGCTGCACCGCTTTAATATGGCCTATTCTTTGATTTTGTAGGCTGACAGAACTGTCCATCGAGAGCATGACCTCCAAGTTATGGAAAAGAAAGTCTAATTTATTAGGTGTGATTTTGTCTATAGAAATGAAGAATGATATCCTGTTTAAAATCAGTAGATTACTCAAACGAAATCGAGTAAATCGATGGGCTTTCCTCGATATGCGGCCGAGTGTCTAGGCTAAGTAAGCAGCGACGGCTGTCATACTCCCATGGGACGACCTCGTCATTGCGACGTATCTCCAGCACCTGCCGTTCACAATAAACAAGCAATGGGGCTGCGATGAGTGAGCTGATGTGGACACTTTCCTGTTCGATGACAATTTCGGTAATGGGTCCGGGAGATAGGAAGAAGGCGTGACACCCAATGACACCGATACCTGAAGTGATGGGACTGAAGGTGAAGATATCTGATTCCTTTGGTTTGAGTGTGATAGGGACGATGTCGTCATGTGTCACGACCCCGATGAAACCATGACGATGACTGAACACGGCTAGCCGTTCTGCTATCATCATGTCGATATCATTTGCGCTGACATTGCCGTGGACGGTGCGTTGACCGGAGCAGAGATTGAAAGTTGCTACAATCCCTGCATTTCCTTTTGTGGTAAAGGCCTTCAATACCTGCTTTTCCTCTACTGGATTGGCAAAGATACAATCACGGCATAATGTTAAAGGCTTGTCAGCCTTCATCACACGACCGGAGGGTAGGGCTATTTTACGCAACAAAGCAGTGTTAGTATGATGAGGGGCATCGCCGATGCGCATCAAACTGCCGCTTAGTGCGTGTAATGTCGCCAGCATTTCGTTGGCATCGCCATCTGTCTGCCATGCATCGTTATCTGGCAACATCAGTTGTTGCAACCATAGGCTGTTGGCTAGGTTATTGCGGATAGATCTTTGAATACCAATGGTATTGGCATAGTCGATGTCTTCAGCAGCTCTAGCGACAGTCGAATTGGGCCAGTAAAAAAGATTTTGGCCGCCTAAGCAGTCGCTATTTAGATAAGACGTGGTAAAGTGGGTGCTAGCGGCCCCTTGCATCGCAATCTGGATGTTCTTATAGAGAGTACTAACATCCACACCATCCCTACAGAACGTGGTTGCACTGAGTTGGTCGCCAACTTCGACAAAAGAGACGCCTTGTTGCCGGAGATACGCGTAGTAATCGGAGAAAAATTCAAATGTGTTACCGAGATCTGATCCCAAGAAAAAGCGCCCTGATTCATCGATAGGCAAGTTATACTTTCTGGCCATATCAGGATGCAGGCCATTGCGCGCACCCATGATCGTATGCCAGATTCCTACTTGATCGATGCCCACATCGCGCAGGGCATCGATAACACTTCTCAATCCGTTGGAAAATCGCTTTTCATCAGCATCAAAACCTGCTAGGCAAGGTCGGAGCATCCGGTCCTTGGGGTTAATCGCGAGGCGTTGCCATCCCTCTTCGATGATGACATAGCCTAGGTGGAATCCTTGATCTTGGATGCTCCTAACGGCATTTAAGATAGCGTCGAAGGAAGGCTGTTGTCCGCATAGCAGGCGGCTGGTCCAGCCTAATCTGTTAAACCAGTCGGGGAGGTGAGGCTTGTGGCAAC
Source organism: uncultured Chlamydiae bacterium (assembly GCA_945957095.1). Taxonomy (GTDB): domain Bacteria; phylum Chlamydiota; class Chlamydiia; order Chlamydiales; family JAJFMA01; genus CAMFKD01. The sequence continues at coordinate 1,963 of CAMFKD010000111.1, read as the reverse complement.
AAAGCCGTCCCAAATTGCCGGTAAGGTGTAGGGCTAGACGAATGGTACGGCGTAGGGTAGAGTGAATATCATTGCCTCTCTGGCAGACGAGTGCCCATCGTCTCTGGCTGGCCCGGCGGCTGGCTCCACTTTGGGCGCGTAAGATGATTCCATCTCGATTAGCATTTAAAGAAACTGTTTGATCAGCATGGGATAGACAAAGGTAGCTTGTATAACCACTGTCGTCGTGCGTTAGTAGGAGAAAGGTGTCGGCGGCGATGCCATCTAAGCTGTTTAAATAGCGGGGTGTACAATAGGGTTGGCTGCTTGAACGGCTATGGTAACATAATCCTCGCCACGTCCCTGCTTGTTCCACTGCTAGAGGAAGGCACTGCTCTCCGACATAGGGGTCCAAGCCCACGATAACAGGGGCTCCATGGCGTAGAACCTCTGTCAGCGAAAAGGTTTTGCCAGCCGCCCCATTCAGCGTGATGAAGTGACAAGCTTCCGTTACACCCTGATCCCTAAGTTTTGTAACTGTTTGGATAGCCACCTTGTCTTTTACATCCCTCCATATTATACTTAGAGTATTCCTTCCTTTATCATAGGTGTTGGGAAAGTTCCAGGACTATTTATACTTGTTTCTTTGATGGAATCAGTTGCCAGTTTTCTTTGTTTTCACGCTCCCTACGCACACTTTGTGCTCTTTGGGCTCATTCTCTTGTCGGGTTGGAATATCCCCGTTCCAGAAGATATCCTGTGTATGATAGGCGGAGTGATCGTAAGCACCTGCGTTCCCGATCATTACTGGCTGATGTTTGTGTGGCTCTATAGCGGAGCGATCTTGTCTGCTTATGAGGCCTATTGGCTTGGCAGGGTATTGGGGCCACGTCTATATGACATGCACTATTTTCAACATGTCATTACCCGCAAACGTGTCATGAAGATCGGCCGCCTCTTAGAGCGATTTGGTGTGTTTACTTTTTTGATCGGACGCTTTATCCCGTTTGGTGTGCGTAACGGGATCTTTATGACGAGTGGTCTCACCAAAATGCCCTTTCCGCGCTTTATGTGGCGTGATGCGGTGGGTGCGTTCGTCGCGACTTTTGTTCTCTTTTATCTCGGAAATCAATTTGGAGAGCACTTTCCCCTGCTTCTTCACTACTTCCATACGTATGAGATGGCGGCACTGGTGGTGATTGCGACGGCGGTGATCGCAATAGCGGCGCTTTATTGGTTAACATCCCGAGTTTTCGGTAATAACAGCTCATCATGAGCGCCAGGAGACCATGATTACTCTTTCCAATATTCTCTCCTCTCTCCGCGCTCCGCTAGCGTTTGCCTTTTTGAGCGCTAGCCCTATTGTTCGCTGTGTTGCCATTATCATGGCCATGGTCACTGACTTCTTAGATGGCTACTTTGCTCGTCGTTTTCGCAATACAAGTCAGCTAGGGGCGGTGCTCGATCCTTTGATGGATAAATTTTTTGTCGTATTTATCCTTGTTATCTTCTACTTAGAAGGACGCATGACTCCGCTTGAAATGGTTGCGATGCTAGGGCGAGATATTGCCGTTATCCTCTTTGGCCTCTATCTTCACCTCACCGGTGAGTACGCCGTCTATCAGTTTCGTTCTATCTGGGCTGGCAAAGTGACAACTACCTTGCAGTTCTTTGTCCTCATCGCCCTAACCTTTGGTTATGCCGTTCCTGCCTGGCTCTTCGCTGTCTTTGCGGTCCTTGGCTTCTTTGCGCTTATCGAACTCTACCGCACTGTACGTGTTCACCACTGAGCCACAGAGACCAGTGAGGAGAAATGAGGTGAGCGAGAAGAAATGAAAGATCTCACTGATCTCTGTGGTGAATAAATACACCGCATTTGCTCTTCCGGCTGTTAACAAATTAATTTGTTGACGTTTCTTCTTCTACGGACGCATCATGAGTTGTAGATGAGGGAGTAGCAGATGAAGATCGGTTGGACGGCATT
>CAMFKD010000110.1 GCA_945957095.1 uncultured Chlamydiae bacterium | reverse complement strand
CGAGATTCCTCTACGTCTCGTGGGCTCGGAGATGTGTATAAGAGACAGGGGTTTTTACACGTGCGTGCGGAATGGCACCGGATTGAGTTATGACCGCGAAGTCTTTCCTTACATGGGAACATTGTTTCATCAGCTTGGCAATGCTACTTATAATAATGGGACGTTGGTTGAAGGACAAGCCATGACTTTCCATCATAATGGAGCACTCTATCAAGTGGGTCGTTTTCTGGATGAGAAGCTGACAGAAGGGACTGAGTTCTTCAATAACAACACATGGGCAAAGCGCGGCGTTTTTAATGAAAATGGTGAATTCACCCATGGAGATTTACGCACAGCTTCCGGTTATTTAAAAGGAAATTTCATTAATGACAAGCTGAATGGTACAGGATTTGAGTGCGATTTTCGTTATTGCCTCGAGACGGAATGGAACATGGGTAATCGCGCTTCTTCCAATGCTACTTTGTATGAGATCGTAGGGCAAGGGCTTAAGCGCGTCGGGAGTTGGCTAAAAGGGTAATGTTAATAAGAGGCAAATAGAACATGACGACACCAGTAGTAACTTCGATACGTTTACCACACAACACCACACTGGCATCCAATCGAACAACCAATACAGCCCCAAAGAATGGTGGAAAACCCATTCCAGTCGCTGTTGCTTTACGACCACAGACGCCTGGTCGTTCTCCAGTGAAAGTGGTTGGTCCAGCGCAGCAGCTTAAAAAACCTGCTAATACGACAGGATTATCGACTCAAGCTAAAGCGTTGTGGGGCACTTTGGGTGTGGCCGCTCTCGCGATCGTCTCCTATGGCCTATATTCCCTATTAGGTGGAACAGAGCCTCCTCAACAGCAGAAAATCGATGATAAAGACAGCAAGCAGACGGATGAAGGTTCTGATGGACAATGTAAATTTACGTTAGATGCAGGGATGAAGTATTTCAAAGGTTTCTGTAGAGATTCCGATACAGAAGCTACAGAAGGTGAGATGACAATCTGTCGCATGGACCAAGAGCAAAAAGTATGTGACGAGCGCTTAGTAGGTCAATTCGAGAACAACACCCTCGTGAGAGGAACACGCTACGTAGGTGACAAAGTAGAGTCTTCAGGCAGTTATTTGACGAACTATACCTATTATGGGAAGGTCTACGAGCGAGCTTTCGACGGTTATCGGCATGATCTGACGACAGGAAATCTCCTCTTCCATGGATTCATTGGAAATGACACATTTGTCTATGGCGATCTGTACAATGTGACAACAGGGCGTTTAGCGGCTAGGGGCACGTTTGCAAAGAATCAGTTAGTCCGCGGAATCAAATATGAAGCAACCGACTACTTTGATACGTTTAGGACAAGGTATGATGGGGTACATTGGGAGCGTGTCACTCAGGTCATGAACTGTCCTTTGGAAGAGGGTGAATTTAATGCAGATGGGCAATTAGTGAAGGGTTTTAAATACCTAGTTAAAGAACAGCCATATCAAAGTTTATGTGCGCCCAATCTTTGGTATCAACAAGGTGAGTTTAATGCAGATGGCAAGCTCACCGGCGAAGGCACCGAATGCCAAGATGGTGTCTGTTGGGAAGGTTCTTTTAATAATGGAGAGCAGTCTCCTAGCTTGCTATCACCAGGTAAGAGGTGGCAGTCTTTGGCAACGAATCGTTTAAATGACGTTTACCGCATCCAGAGACCATTCGATGCGCTCGATGCGCGGTATGATGCTCCTTCTTCGCTAGGTGCTTGATACATCCCAAAGCTAGCTTGTAGCTAAGTCGGAAACTCTCACTACTTAATTATTGTCCATAGGGTGTTAGGTCCGCTTCCTATCATTGTGATCAAACCTTTAGCTTTTAATCCCAACAGGTCATTTCGTAGTGATCGCTCTGATATTTGTTCCTTTAACTGTTTGTGGATTGCTGTTGCACGATGGGCGCCTTTGGTCTGAAGTATATCAAGAATTTTTTTCTGACGCGGAGTAAATTCTTTTTCTATAGTGGGAAAGCTTGGCTGTTGTTCTTGAGTTGCTGGATGAGGTTTGAAAGTTACTCGCATGGTTGTTCCTATTTCATTCCAAATAGGTATTTCATACCCTCCAACGCGGCAGGTTTCTGTGATGCGCTTGTAACCAGTACCCCATTCCTCCATCAGTTTTAGTTCTCTAAATACCCGTGCGATTACTTTATTGCGGATGTGACTTACTCCCGCCATAAATTCATTTAATGTATACCCGAACGGCAACATACCAGGATTTTCTACCTCTAGCCTATCCGAAAAAATTGAGATGCGAGGATTCATTCCCGAGATGGAATAATCCGCATGCACTAGCGCATTGGTCAGTACTTCACGTATAGCTATAAGGGCATATTCGGGAACATCTTTTCGCTCTATATGACCTATTTTTGCTGCAATGCGTGTATTGCGTTGGATAAAATGGGTTACCTCTTTCATGGCATCCACAATAGTTCCTTCGCAATCGTATTGATCTATGAAATGTACCTTATCTGTATCTTGAAAGCGGGCGCATCGAACTCTAGTATTGGAGAAGTACTTTTCACGAACATCATCTCGACCAAAAAGGATGATACCTCCGTTTGAGCAGACAAGGCGATTTTTATATGGTACCAAGATGTTCAGCGTTTCCAATTCTTTTCTGCCGATTTCTCTGCCGACTTTTGAAAAGGCTTGTTGTATGCGCACCATGTCTAGCGCATCCACTTCAAGATCCGGGCAAGGTAGTTGATCAAAGGAGGTGTTAGAGATAGATCGTCTTAGTTCTTCGATAAGATCCGGCCCTGCTACTCGATTGGTAGAACCTAATCTAAAATAAACTCCTTGGACAGGTCCTTCTGCTTTTAGATAAAAGGGGCCTTTCCAGTGGGCGACACGGACAATGATTAAAGGTTTCCCATTTAAGGAGGAAGTTTCAATTTCTGGCATAAGCGGTGGGTAAATACTGTCCGCTATGGCATTGGCGAGTTTTTCCTCAGCAGCAAATACATCTTCTATACCAACAATAGCACCATGATTGTCCCTTCCGATGATAAGCGTACCACCAGCAGTATTGGCAAATGCTACAAGAGTTTTGAGGATGGGTTTGATAGAAGATAGATCTCTTTTGAATTCTATAGTTTTTCCTTCGGGTTGTAGAACAATCTCTTTGATGTCTAACATATAGACGTTCTCCATGCATGGTGTATTGCCAGATTCTGCCAGATTCTGCCAGATTCTGCCAGATTAAATCTTCTCAATGGACATCATGGACAAAGGAAACGTCTACGGCGTCCATTTCGTCTATTAGAGGTAATTGCAGAAGTTCATTACGTCCATGCTGTCCATGTCCATCGTCCATAAACGCCGAATTGCTGTTAATAAGCCGTGAGTGCTATGGTAACCCACCAAGAGGAGTGGGATAGTCTATGACCAAGCTGCGGCGGGTAGCGCACGTCATGCGGCGCTTTAGCTTAGCGAAGTGGGGAGGCACCGAATCGGTTGTCTTCAACGTCTGCCAGCAGATGAAGAAGCGCGGCATTCTGAATACCATTTTTTGCACGGACATGTTTTCCAAGCCTGGCGAAGAAGAGATCGCAGGGGTTGTCGTGAAGCGACACTGTTACGTCTTCCCGTGGCTATTCTTAGGGGAAGAGGCTAAGCATAAGCTAGAGCTGAAAGGCGGCAGTCCTTTGTCGCTCTCGCTGTTCTTCAACTTGCTGAGAGAGAAAGACCTGTCCTTGATCCATGTCCATGTCCAGCATCGGCTAGGGGGCATTGCGCGCACTGTTGCGCGGCTGCGCGGCATTCCCTATGCTGTCAGTATCCATGGTGGGTATTACACCATGCCTGATGACCTCGCCGTTAAGATGCAAGAGCCTTTTAAAGGCAAGTGGGAGTGGGGCAAGATCTTCGGCTGGCTGTTTGGTGCACGCCGAACGTTGGATGATGCCGATGCGATCATCTGTGTGGGGCGGGATGAGTTTGAGGCGATGAGTGGACGTTATCCCGGCAAGCGTGTCTATTACCTTCCCAATGGTGTCGATAGCGATAAGTTTGAGACGGCGGATCCGACCCGCTTTCGCCGAGAATATGGTTTGGGCGATGATGAACCCTTTATCTTATGTGTCTCCCGTATCGACTTCCAGAAAAACCAGTTATTATTGGTCCGTGCCTTTGCTGAGTTCGCTCAGCGCAACCCTAAGTACAAGCTGGTACTGATTGGCCCTGTCAATGTCGAAGCGTATTACGATGAGATCCTCGCAACCGCTAAGGCGTTAGGTATCGAAGAGCGTCTTCTCGTCATCACAGGGTTTCCTCCGGATGACCCCAGGCTCAGCAGCGCCTACCGAGCGGCCGATCTGTTTGTGTTACCTTCACATACCGAACCTTTCGGCATTGTGATCTTAGAGGCGTGGGCAGCTGGAGTGCCTGTCATCGCGAGCCGTGTGGGAGGGATTCCCGGTTTCACTCATCCTGAAGAGGACATTGTCTTATTCACCGATGGCGATCTATCCGGGTTGGTCTATGCCTTAGAGAGGGTGAGCAGCGACAGCCAATTGCGTCGGCGGATCGTCTCAGGGGGGACAGCTACCGTACAGCACTATAGTTGGCCTAAAATTGTCGATACCTTGGTTGATATCTATTCGGAAATCATCTCGGATAAGGGCGGCTAAGAATGGTGCAGGAGGTATTAAGTAACCCTTTCATACAGGGGTTTGCGCTCTGTCTTAGCATGATTTTGGCCATCGGTCCGCAGAACGCATATGTGATGCGTCAAGGGGCACTGGGACGCCATGTTCTCACCGTGATCATTGTGTGCAGTGTCTGTGACATCATCTTGATTTCTGCTGGTGCCTTTGGGTTAGCGCATTGCATTGGGTGTGTTCCCGGCTTACGCACCATCCTCATCTGGGGTGGTGTTCTCTTCATCGGTGGCTATGCGATCAAATCGTGGCGCAGGGCGATCTTTGGAGGTTATCTACAGGCGCTAGAGAGCAATGGACCCGATGTTGCGAGCAGAAGCAAGGTTATCGTATCGGCGATAGGATTCAGCCTTCTCAATCCTCACGCAATTCTCGACACAGTCGTTCTGATTGGCGGTATGGCCGTCCGTTATGAACTATTTGAAGATAAACTAGCATTTGCCATGGGTGCTAGCTTTGCCTCTGTCTTATGGTTTCTGCTTCTTGGTTTTTGTGCTCGTTTGCTCAGTCGTGTCCTCCGCACCTCCCTAGGTGTCCGTATCTTCGATGGCATCGTCGGCGCGATCATGATCATGATCCTCTTCAACCTTTGGGATGAAGTATGGCCCTCCTGCTGACAGCAAGAACGAAGAAGGCGGCGATGACACAGACGACTAGGCCAGCAGTGGACAAGGGGGTGCCGTAGACACTGAGGAGATGGCGTGAGAGGGCTACGCCGATGACCGATGCTGCGACGCCTAGTGCCATCGATAACCATAAGCAGGAGCTGAGGCGATGGGTGAGCAGGCGCGCCGTCAGTGGTGGTCCGGTGATCAAGGCCAATACCATAATGACGCCGACAGCACGGAAAGCGCCGATGCTGGTGATGGACACTTGCAGCATTAATAGGTAGTTAAATAGCGTTGCTGACACACCCATTGCTTGGGCTAGCTGTGGGTCAAAGGTTGTCAATTTGAACTCTTTGTAGAAGAGGCCTACCACAACGCAATTTAGAGCTAAAATCACTAACACCAGTTGGAGGTCTTCGCGTGACAACGCGTCGACATTGCCCATGATGGCTTCATTGCTGACATGCGAATTGCGCGTGAATAGAGTGACCAAAACGATACCTAACGCAAACAGCGAAGTGAAGACAAGGCCGACACTGGCGTCTTGTTGCAGCCGCAGTTTGGTGGTGAGGAATTGCGTGAGAAAAGTCGTCGCTAAACCTGTGACGACAGCCGCAAAGAGCATTGCTTCTAGATTAAGGTGTCCGAAGTGGCGGATGGTTCCCTCTGGTTGCATTGCTGTCGTGAGGATGAAGGCTAGCACGATGCCAAGCAAGATAGTATGCGATAGCGCGTTGGCAAGCATCGTCATGCGCCGCAATACCAGCCAGGTGCCTATCAGCGCTGAAGAGAGAGCTACAGAGGCTAAAACGGCCATCTGGACTTCGTCGGCCACCATCTGCTCAATGCCGATTTGACCCGTAACAAACCCCCATAATCTCAGGAATAACACCCCAAAGAAGCTGAAAAAGTCGGTATTGAAGTAGGGATTTGCCATCATAGCGGTCGCCGTGGCGGAATGGGTTGATGGTGAGGATCGCTTGTAGGATGCTGCAACAGCTGTGTCAGCTGCTCCTCAATCTCAGGAGTCAGAATATGCTCCATCTCCTCCGCATTGCGATGGATGCGCTCCACGCCCAGGCCTAACTGGTCGGTGAGGTAGAGTTCCCATAAGCGATGTAGGCGGATAATGCGAGACGCGCGTAACCGGCCATCTTTCGTTAGGCGATAGCTTCCTGAACGCATCTTCACCATCCACCCATCTACCATTAGCTTGAAGAGAATGATGTGCAGATAACAACGCGATATCCCTTGGTACTTGGCGATTTCATCAAAGGCGATATGTGCCCTGGCACCATGAAGCCAGATTGACTTGAGGATGTTTTCGCAGAGGCAGTCGTAGCGGAATCTAGCCATTCGCAACAGACGGCGCAGCAAACCGCGCTCAGGAGCTAGTAACAGAGACAAGATACAGATAATGGAGGCGACGATGATGATCATGGGTCCAGTAGGCAAAGGTAATCGCAAGCCAGGGTACCACTCCTCTAGCACGGTAGCAACTTCCACAGACAGGTAGTTGCCGAGAAAGCCACTGACTACCCCGATCGTGCCGGCGATGAGGAACATGATGCTCATCCGGTTAGTGTATTGGCGTGCTGCTACCGGCGGTGCGATAAACATGGCGGAGATGAGGACGACACCAACGGAGCGCAGCCCTAGTACAACCGCCAGGACGATGAGGAGAAACACCAGCAGGTCGATGAAGGGAACGTTAAAGCCTACTGTGCGAGCAAAATCGCGATCGAAAGTGATGACCTGCAGCTCTTTGTAGAAGAGGAGCACCATAGCGATCGTGATCCCCGCAAGGATAGCATACATGTAGATGTGCTGATCGGTCATTGTTGCAGCTTGGCCGAATAGATAGCTTTGTGCCTGACGGTACAGAGCAGTATGAGTAAATTGGATATGGCTCGCTGCTGTCAGGCCAATGCCCATGAAGGTCGCCAATACAAAGGTAAGGGCCGAGTCGCTGCGCAATCGCAGCCGTTCTTCAAGCCAAGCGATGACTTTTAAGCCGATGAATGAGGTAACATAGGCGCCGGCTAACACCGTGACAGCGATAGACGTTTCATTGGGGGAATCACCAAAGAGAAAGCCAGCCAGCACGACGCCAAAGATGATGCCAGGATAGGCGGCATGAGAGAGGGATTCACCGAGCAATGATTCTTTGCGTAGGAAGACGAGGACACCCACCAGCGATGCTGCTAAGCACATGAGCATGCAACCGATTGTTGGTGCCTTTAGCACAGGATCGATGAAGTAGTTGAGAGGAGAGCGCAACATGATCCGTCCTCATCGCCTCCTAGACCATTCCACGGCTGCGCGCCTGCGCTAACCGGAGCGCATCGCCAAAGAGTGCATAACTTTTGCCGTAGGTTTTGTTCAGATTATCGGGAGTAAAGATATCCGCAACCTGTCCGCTGGCCATCAGGCTGATGTTTAGCATGACCACCCAATCAAAGTAGGTATCAATCGTGTTAAGGTCGTGGTGTACGACAAAGACAGTTTTGCCTTTGTCCCGCAGCTGACGTAGGAGTGCCATGATCACCTGCTCAGAGGCGTGATCGATGCCAGCGAAGGGCTCATCCATAAAATAGAGGTCAGCTTCCTGAATTAACGCTCTGGCGATAAAGGCGCGCTGCTGCTGTCCGCCCGATAGCTGACTGATCTGACGATGACGGTAATCCTGCATGCCGACTAATTCGAGGTAGTAATCAGCCGCTGCACGGTCGGCGCTGCGTGGACGTCT
>CAMFKD010000109.1 GCA_945957095.1 uncultured Chlamydiae bacterium | reverse complement strand
AGCAGAAATTGCTGCTGATCTCACTGGCTCAGTGCTGAATTATGCAACAACACCGCTACGGTGGCCATTCTAGGCGTTTCGCTCCTCAGAAATATACGTTAATTCGTGTCCGCTCACGTCTAATTATGATTATTTCCATTTATATAATTAATATATTTTAGTTAATAATTATAAATTTGAATATGGTATAATAGATACAGAGACGTGTATGAATTTATAGTGAGGGATAACAATGGCTAATTCCGTCACAAAGCCTAGGCGGCGAAAGGCAACAAAAGATCCGCCTGTTTCTACTCCGATTGTCCTTCCGTCCCCTGAGAAAAATGACCTATTGGAAGTGACTAGCGCTCCTACCATTCGGGTCGCTGATCAACAACGGCAACGCCTTAAGCTTAAGGAAATGCAGGAGCTCGAAGATTTTCGAACCAGCTTTAGCCGAGGTTATGCGGTGATTATTGCCGAACTAGCTAAGAAGCATCAGCAGTTTAGAGGTGAAGGCTCTAATACTGGGTTATCCGAACATTAACCAACCCTTTTTATTGGGGTATTACTTATGAGACCGATTACCGATTATCTCATTTCAGACGATAAGCGCAGAGAGATTCAAGACGGTGACAAGATGTTTGAAATCTTAGCCCATCAACAGACGCTGCAAGCCGTTTTTGGCTTTGCGGATGATGTCTTGCTAGACATGTATGAAGTAGCCTTTGGTCTCTTTGAGCAGAAACGGTATTCGGAGTGCATCGATGCCTTTATTTTTTTAACAACTATTAATCCCAACGTTTCATCTTTTTGGTTGGGATTGGGCAGTGCACTGCAGATGGAAGCGCGTCTCGATGAGGCGCTTGCCGCCTATCGGATCGCGATTACCAAAGATCCCGAACGTCTAGATAGTTATCTGTATGCTGCCCGCTGCTGCGTGCAGATGAAGGAATATGAGGAAGGACAAAAGATCTGTGATACTGCTTTGGCGATGGCGTCGAAGCATCCGGAACAAGAGTCTCTTGCTAAGCTCATACGAGATGTACGGAAGATGAAGCGCAACCTCGGTACACGCAAAAGACATCACAAGCGGTAATTATACCGTCACTTCTCACATTAACTGATCTGAAGATGACTTAACAAGCTCATGAGATCGTTGTGGATCTCTGGACTGACGTGCAATTCTGTCAGCTTATCGCCTTTGAAGGTCAAGATGACTTCTTCATCAGGAAATTCGAAGAAAGTGGCGGTGGGTTTAATAGGTTTTAATCCTAAGGCGGAAAGATCCAACTGAGCCGTGTGCGTTCCTGTGATATGCACCAGAGCAGTTATTTTGTCTTTGAGTTGGTTGACTTCGCGCACGTGGAAAGACCAATCGGGAAAGGCGATACATAAGGATTCAAGACAGTCGAGAAAGATTGCCTTATCGACAGGCTCTGGGGTCGGGCCAAAGTAGCGGAAGTCGTCGGCTAAGAGGGTTTCCACCTTAAGCCATTCCGCATCTTCGATATGTTTAAAAAAATCGACGGTCAAATCGAACTTAGACATGGCCTTTCTCCCCGCTGGTATGTATTCATCATAACCCGTTGATGCACTTTTTTCAACTCGCGAGGGTTTCCGTATTCGAGCCCATGCGTGTACCCTTGACCGATAGACTTCGGGCTCGCGCACGCGCACGGACTCGGGCTCGAATGAGGATGTGGTTTTGGCACTCAATTGATCTATTTGCCAAAATGTGGGACTTGCCCTTGACACAAATCGCTTTTGAGCGCTACACTTCACCCTTCGATGAAAGCGTTTAACGGCTAAAACAGGAGTTGGGAAAGATGGTAACTGTTAGACCATTAGGTAAGCGCGTGTTAATCAAACGAGCCAAGGCTGTTACAACTAAGAAGGGAATCTATCTCCCTGATACAGCGCAAGAAAAGCCAAAGGAAGGTGAAGTGATTGCCGTTGGCCAAGGGAAGCATGATGAGGAAGGGCGTTTTGAGGCTGTGACGCTGAAAGTGGGCGACCGTGTGCTGTTCTCCAGCTATTCGGGCACAGAAGTCAAGCACCCAGGCGACAGCGATTCCGAGTACTTGATCCTTGCTGAGGATGACATTCTCGGCGTTCTCAACTAATATTAACGCCCGTTGACATAGGAGCAAAGAGACATCATGGCTAAGATGCTGCAGTTTTATGAATCAGCCCTGAAAGCTATTTCTCGCGGCGTTAAGACGTTAGCGAAGGCTGTTAAGGTAACGTTGGGCCCTAAAGGACGCAACGTCGTTATCAACAAAGGCTTCGGTTCTCCACTGTCCACCAAGGATGGTGTCACCGTAGCCAAAGAAGTGGCACTCAAAGATAAATTTGAGAATATGGGTGCTCAGCTCGTTAAAGAGGTGGCATCGAAGACATCAGATGTTGCTGGGGATGGAACGACGACAGCAATTGTGCTTGCTGAGGCGATGTTTACCCTTGGTGCTAAGAACGTCGCTGCTGGTGCTAATCCCATGAGCGTGAAGCGTGGCATTGACAAAGCCGTTGCAATCCTGGCGGAGGAGCTCGATAAGTTAGCCTCTCCTGTTAATACAACGAATGACGTGAAGCAGATTGCTACCATTTCGGCTAATAACGATGCTGAGATTGGGACGATTATTGCCGAGGCGATGGAGAAGGTAGGCAAAGACGGCATTGTTTCTGTTGCGGAAGCCAAAGGTATTGAGACGACCCTTGAGGTTGTCGAAGGCATGCAGTTTGATAAAAGCTATGTGTCGCCTTATTTCGTCACCAACCCCGAAAACATGTCTGTCGAGCTGGATAATGCCTGTATCCTCATCGTGGACAAGAAGCTGTCGACTGCGAAAGAGATCGTTCCCATTCTTGAAAAGACGATGGAGAAAGGAGCGCGTCAGCTGCTCATCATAGCTGAAGATATCGATGGTGACGCCTTAGCTACCTTGGTTGTTAACAAGCTAAAGGGTGGTTTGCCAGTGTGCGCCGTCAAAGCCCCTGGTTTTGGCGACCGCCGCAAAGCGATGCTTCAAGATATCGCCATCTTGACGGGCGGTGCAGTAGTGACAGAAGAGCTTGGCATGAAGTTAGAAGACGTCGGTATTGACGTTCTCGGACACGCTAAAGCTGTCAAAGTAACCAAAGAAGGCACTACGATTATCGACGGCGCTGGCGATGCGAATAAGATTAAGCAACGTGTTGCGGAAATCAAAGCGCAGATTGCTGACACAACATCTAGCTACGAGAAAGAGAAGCTCGAAGAGCGCTTAGCAAGGCTTGTCGGTGGCGTTGCTGTTGTCAATGTTGGCGCAGCTACCGAGACAGAGATGAAAGAGAAAAAAGCGCGCGTCGAAGACGCCCTTCACGCAACCCGCGCTGCGGTTGCTGAAGGCATTGTCCCAGGCGGTGGTGTTGCCCTTCTGCGTGCTCTGAAAGGGTTAAGAAAACGACTTAAGCTGGAAGGCGATGAAGCCATTGGCCTAGCCATCATCGAGCAGGTGTGCTATGAACCTGCTGCTGCCATCGCTAACAATTGCGGTAAGCAGGGTAACTTAATCGCAGAGAAAATCTACGAAGCCTCTGGTGCTCAAGGTTACAACGGTCTTACGGACGAGTTCTGCGACCTCTTAAAAGCTGGCGTCGTTGATCCTGTTCTTGTGACCAAGACGGCCCTATTTAATGCCGCATCGGTGGCTGGCCTGCTGCTTACCACAGCATGCATGATCACCGAAAAGCCCAAGCCTAAAGCCAAACAGCCTTCCATGCCTGGCATGGGTGGTATGGGAGGAATGGGCGGCATGGGAGGAATGGGTGGCATGGGCATGGATGATATGATGTAAGCCATTAAGATGTGCCTACGGAGCCTTTCCGTAGGCGTTCTTTTTTCAGGAGCTAGAAAATGCCAACCTACGGGTACCATTGTCAACAGTGTAAGCATACTTTAGAGGTCATGCAAAGCATTACAGCAGAGCCTCTCCGCTCTTGCCCACAATGTCATCAAGATAGTTTGATACGGGGTCCTGGTGGGGGCCTAGGTCTTCACTTTAAGGGTTCTGGTTTCTACATCACCGATTATAAGAATAGCTCTCAGCCATCCGAATGCAAAGCCGCCGATAAAAACGGCTGCTGTCCTTGTAAAGCTTCTTAATGTCCATTAGAGGTAATTGCAGAAATCGCTTTTGAGGCTGAATTTGATGATTTTGACGTCGGATTCGCCCCAAAATGGACTTCTGCAATTACCTCATTATGTCTATTGCGTCCATGTCCATAAAAGCGAAAAGCTAGCCACTCACCACATTGTTTCTCTTCAACTAGGTGCCAGGGCCATTGTTGGGCATAGGCGAGGTAACCATCTCGTTCGTCGGCTAGCAAACCGCTGACGATGATCGTATGGGCTTGCCGTGCCTCTGCATCCCATGTTTGCCACGCTAGCTGTTGTTCAGACCAGATCATATTGATGACAATGACGTCCGGGATGACAGATAGGTATTCGTCGAACACAGAGGTATCTTGCAAGTCATTGAGGGTGGCGTTAGTGCGCGCGTGCTCGACAGCCTGTGGATTGATGTCGACACCGCATGCACGGGTAGCTCCTGCTTGGGCTGCGGCAAGAGTGAGGATGCCGCTGCCGCTTCCAATATCAAGGACAATCTGATGTTGAATATGTGGTAGAAGCAGCTCCAGCGCAAGGTTTGTGGTTGGATGAGATAGGTCGCCGAAGCCTGGGCCTGGCATTAGCTTTAATGTGCTGGTATGGACGGGGACATGAACAAAACCATCGTGGTAGTTGTGGCCATGCATTTGCCATTGTGCTTCCCAGTCGGTTTCTTGAGCTCCCTGATAATGCAATGCATGTTGCACAAAGGCTAGGGAGTCGGGAAGGTGTTCTAATGGGCAGTCGAGCACCATCTCGGCAATGCCGTCAGCAGTTTCCGATGTAAACAGAGGCGATAGGCCCATCTCTTCTAAAAGGGACCAAGCCATATCGACATCTGTTTCAGGCGCAAGGCGCAATGTTGTCCAATGTGCCATAACGGACAGAAACCCCTATTTGCTAAAGGCTTGTTCAATAGATGACACAAACTCTGATTTCGAGAGACGGCCGGCACGGCGCCCTACTTCCTTGCCATCTTTTAAGAAGAGGACAGTGGGCAGACCGGAGATGTTGAACTGGTCGGTGACATCGCGATAAGTACCTGCATCCAGCTTCGCAAACTGATAGGTATCGCCTAGCTGTCCGCTGACCTCTTTAAAGGTTGGGGCGAACATCTGGCAGGGCATGCACCAATCAGCGTAGACATCGATCACTAGAAATGGATAGGTGTCTAGAACCTCTTGGACATTGTCAGGAGTGATATTGATGATGGCTCCTGACGTGGTCGGAGCGCTGTTATCAATAGAGAATGCACTGTTGGCATAGATAGAGTCGCATAGTGGTGCGGCAGCTAATAGAACGGTAACAAATAAAGTCATTGCTTTCATGAGGTTTACTCCTCAGTTGGATTGTTGAGAAAATGATAGGCGTCCATGGCAGCCATACTGCCTGTACCAGCTGCAGTGACGGCTTGCCGATAATGAGGGTCGGCGACATCACCAGCTGCAAAAACACCTGGAATTGTTGTGTGAGTCGAGCCTTGCCGTGTCTGAATGTAGCTATTGCGGTCTAGATGGATCTGGTTTTTGAACAGATCGGTGTTCGGCTGGTGGCCAATCGCGACGAACACGCCTTGTGTGGGCAAGTATCTGATTTCGTGAGTGAAGACATGGCGAATGGCTACCCCAGTGACTTTGCCTTCCTCAGGATCCTCAATCTGGACAACTTCGCTATTCCAGACAAAGTGAATATTGGGATGTGCAAAAGCTTTTTGTTGTAAGTAGGGCGATGCCCGTAATGTATCGCGCCGATGAACCACCGTCACTTGAGAAGCATAATTGGCAAGAAAGAGAGCATCCTCTAGTGCTGTATCGCCTCCGCCTACCACGACCACTTCTTTGTTAGTGAATAGGAGGCCATCGCAGACGGCACAAGAGCTGACACCACGGCCTATGAGAGCTTGTTCCGAATCAAGACCTAGCCACTTTGCTGAGGCTCCCGTTGCGATAATAAGAGTCTCTGTTGTCACAGTTCTGCCGTCTGAAAGACGAAGTGTGAAAGGACGATAGGAGAGATCGACCGATAGCACTGTGCTCTCTTTTATGCGGGCGCCGAAACGCGCAGCCTGGTCGCGCATCAGCGTTGCTAATGCGTAGCCATTGATTCCTTCTGGGAAGCCGGGGAAGTTGTCGACGGTGTAGGAGAGAGCAATTTGCCCTCCTGGTTCTTCGCCTTCTAGCACCAAAGGCGATAGTCCAGCCCGAGCGGCATAGATAGCGGCTGTATAGCCAGCAGGGCCGCCGCCTAATATGACCAATCGTTCCTGGGCAAATAGGGCGTAAGTTAAACAGATGAAACAAGCGATGATGCTAGCAATTAAGCGCATTCATTATTTCCCGTTCATTTTTTCAATATAAGATGGGAATATTACACAATGAAGTATTAAAAATCAACGAAAGCATGAATTGTTAAGATTGGATAGGTATTTGTTCACTTATGTCACCATTCGTGCCCGCGTCTATGTGCCTTCTCTTCTGTAAATAACCTGCGTTTCAGACCAGTGCATATGGGCACGCGCACGGAAATGTTCAAAACCGTGCATTGACAGTGCACGGAAATAATCAAAAGCGTGCATTGACAGTGCGCGGTTTGCTTGTTATACTTTAAGAAAAGCTATAGGAGCACAAGAGAATGGATAGGGAAGTTCTTAAACAGATCATTGCAGACCAGAGAGAGTATCGCGCTCCAAGTGATTTTTTCGATCGATTACCCGTTTCCACCATTCGGACTTGTCTAGATGACCCTGCTATGTTGATCATTAGCGGCTTGAGGCGTTCCGGCAAATCTACCATTCAGCGCGTATTTCAACGGCAGTTTGCAATGTCAGATTATTATTTTAACTTCGACGATGAAAGGCTCATTCGCTTCAAAGTCGAAGATTTTCAAATGTTGCTAGAAGTTTTTATAGAACTTTTTGGTAAGCAAACTATCTTTTATTTTGATGAAATACAGAATATCGAAGGATGGGAGCGGTTTATCAGACGACTCTATGAACAAGGGAACAAGATCTTTATTACAGGTTCAAATGCAAATTTGCTCAGCAAAGAACTAGGAACTCATCTTACAGGACGGTACATCCAGTTTGAAGTCTATCCACTCTCGTTTAAAGAAATTGTACAACACAAATATCCTGAATGCTTTAATAAGCAAATGTTGTCGACAAGTGATGTTGGTACCCTACTTAGACTGTTTGCTGAATATTTTGAATATGGTGGAATTCCGGACTACTTTAGATTTCGAAAAACGGAGTATCTGCAAGATCTTTACGAAGGCATTTTGTATCGGGATATCGTGGCTCGATACCATATTTCGAGCGAGAAACCATTACAAGAGCTTGTCTACTACTTTGCTAGCAATGTAGGAAAAGAGTTTAGTTATACAAAACTTGCTCAAATCATAGGAATAAGTAGTCCTAATACGGTTAGCAGTTACTGTTCTTATTTGGAGCAGTGTTATCTTTGTTTTTTTGTGAACCGTTACAGTCATTCGCTAAATAAACAGATTCAATACAATAAGAAATGTTATATGATTGACCCTGCACTCATTCGTAAAGTGGGTTTTAGAGTTAGTGAAGATAGAGGGCGGCTTTTAGAAAATATTGTGTTTCTTAATTTAAAGATGAAAAATAAAGAAATTTATTTTCATAAAGATAAAAAAGAATGCGATTTTTTAATTAGAGAAAACAACAGAATTGTGCAGGCCATTCAGGTAGCTGTTCAGCTTTCTGATCAAGAAGTGAAATCTCGAGAGGTAGAGGGGCTGGTCGAGGCAATGAGGGCATATGGGTTAACCGAAGGGATGATCCTTACCGAGAACACACACGACACATATGAGAGGGATGATGGGGTAGTTAAGGTTGTCCCCATCTGGAAGTGGTTGCTCGATCTGGTGTTGTGAACGCAGCAATTCCCGCTGGAGTTTTGAACGACAAAAGGCGAAATCTACCACAGAGCC
>CAMFKD010000108.1 GCA_945957095.1 uncultured Chlamydiae bacterium | reverse complement strand
ATACTGTTGGCGTTGACGTAGATGGGGAGACATCAGGACCACCATATCCAATAGGGCCACCATATCCAGAATCATACCCAGGAACGCCATATCCACCATACCCTCCAGGAGCGCCATATCCACTAATAGGGCTACCATATCCAGGAGCACCATATGATGTGGAAAACGGATAACCATAACCATCCAAGCCCGTAGAAGAAGCGGGGGGATAAGGCGAAGGAGGTTTTGGAATAGAAGAAGTCGTTGATGGCGGGGACTGGGTCGAAACGGATCGTCCGTTTGACGTAGATCCAGTTGATGTGGGCCCGGTTTCACTTTTCGAAGTGGATAGCTTTTTGCTTAATTTGGATAGCCCATCACCTGTTTTACGAGCCACATCCTTACTTTTTCCATCCAACCAAGAACCAAATTTTTTGGCTTGATCTTTTGCACTGCTTGTACCACTTGTACCACTAAACATAAACGCCTCCATCCACTGATACGGCTCCGACCATAGCTATCCTGGCTATTAAAGTCAACGATTTGTTCTATTTGCGAACTGCTCATTATTGTTTTTATTATTAGAGAGATAAGAGATGAAAGCTGTGTTTTCAAAAGCTAATAACAAGTGTGTCTTTGCTAATCGACAGAAACTTGGTCTATGCCAATAGATGATACAAACATGGACACACCGGATCTAATTTGGCTCAGCACTTCCCGGCAAATTCTCCAAAGAAACCGGCTGTGGGCATGCCATCTGCCTTGTTTTGCTCCTCATCCGTAATTTTCAAATACGAATTCGTTGCAAACCAAGCCATCTGTCAGCCCTCGCTCGGCCCTTCTGGAGGATTTCCCAGAAACTGCTGAGCTTAGCTGATAACCGAAGGAGGTATCGAAGGCGGATTGCCTGGCCCTGCCTCTAGTACAGCAGGAAGCACGACAACAGCAGACAACACCTCTGTTTCTGGGGTAGACGGCATCTTCAACAAAGACATCTTTCTATCGATCCCACATTAGATTTGAATGAAAAATGGGGGGTGGGTGGGTCCAATTGGTAACAAGTATGGGGTATTTGACTACCTGTCTTCCCAGCGCGAAAGTCATCTATAGTCACTCTATAGCTGGTGATGGATATCGACATAATTGATGCCAACTGAGGGGTTACCTCAGTTGGCATTGTGGCTTTACGCAGCTTTAAAGGAAATGGACTGTGCGTATTGTCTAGACGTATCCACCATGTTTTGAATGGCTTGGTTGAAGTCGTCGACAGCACTTTGTTGAGACTTTTGTTGGCTGTCCAAGAAGGCTTGGTTTAGTTGGTTGGTGGTATCATCCATAGTTTGTCGGGCACGTTCGAACGAGATCAGCAGATCAAAGACGGCATTGCTCAAGCTTGTGACGGCTTGTGTGATTTGTTGGATCAATTGTACTTGTGCTTGGATGTGTGCCGTTTTGTTTTGGTATTCCAAACGGTGCGTGTCATCTCTATTCTTCATCAGGTCGCTTTGTTCTTGCTCGCGTCGGTTAAGTTCGACTTTTTCATCTGGGGTAAGTTTTTGGGGGCGTATGTGTGTGGGGTCGGCAGCAGCTCCTCCTGCTGCCTCTTCTTGGTCTCTGAGTTGTTTAATTCTTGCTTCGTTTTCATTATATCGTGTTTTTTGAGCCGGGTTCATACCATGAGTAGGGTCGCCACCGGTATATGTTCCATCATTTTGCCTTGTTCCTGATAACTGATTGTTAAAAGTTTGGTTGTCTTTAAAGGCTCTGGAGCTTTGGGCTAAGCCATAGGCGGAGCCAATGGCTCCTGCTACAGCGACAATACCAGCAACTAGCTCTTTAACAAAGGTCTCCATCCCTTCAATCAGCTGTGATTCTGCTTTGTCTCTACCTGTCTCTTCTATGCTCTTTTGTGCCAATATCGCGTTTTGCGCTCCTAACAGTTGCATGAACATCTGTTCATGCGCTCGATCACGCATCGCTGCATAAAACTTGTTCATCGCTGCGGTATTGAGCCATTGGTTGCCCGATGTCTCAGGCGCCGGTGCACTCGAATAGGGGAGCTTCGGGGCGTTAGGGGGTGTGTCATACTGCTGCCAAGCTTGTGACTCACGGTACTTCACCGCATTGATGGTATTGCCTTGGTTCACCGCACCAGGCAAATTCTTCACTCCTTCAATCGACATCCCTGTCGATTGCTGGTAAATTTCAATGGCTTCTTCCTGCGTCAAAAAGCCTTGCACGGAATCCTGTTGGTTCGGTGGGCCGCTGACGTTATCATTGCCAGATCCTTTCGAAATGGGCGCGCCTGTGGTTTGTTGGTACACTTCTGCCATGTCGCCTGTATAGCCCGCGGCATTGGGATCCGGGAGTGATGGTTGATTTTGTACATCTGTCATAATTACACTCCTTATTATATTGAGGTGGCATCATCAACGGCTCTCTGCATAGACCCAATAATCTGTGAAAAGCTATTGCTGTAAAAGGTGATGAGGTCCGTTAATGATTTGGTAGATTGATCTAAAGATTTTAAAAAGGCTTTAGCCATGTCCTGAGATGTGTCCATCTCCGTAATCATCTTATCTAAGTGCGCTTTGTACTTGGCCATGTCAGCCATCTGGAAGTGCGCTACAGCAGAGTAAGATTGAATGAGAACCTGAACAGCGTTTTCCGCTAATTGCAACGCTTCCGCAACGGTCTGCAAATCCTTACTCACCACTCCAGCAGCCGACTTAGCGACGGCACTGGAGGCGTGCCAGATCTGATAACCTCCTGCTATCGCCATCGCTAACATGACGATCATCTGGACGACCATCGCAACAATTTCAGCGGTCTGCTCGTCAACGCCAAGGGCTTTAAGAAAGGGTTTCACAATCATAGAGATACAGCTAGTGCTTTGAATACACATGACACCAACTTCCAAGGCAACCATCGTGCCAACACGGCTTGTCGTAATGGCTGCTGTCTGAGCGCCAAGGTCTGCAGCGACCATCCCTCCAACGTCCATTGAAGCAACGTTCTTAGTGATCAAGATAGCGGCAATGATCAGCACAGCCATGACAAGGCCCGTAAGGGCGTCGACAGCGTCTTGCGGTAATCCCATCGCTTTGAATACTTCCTGGATGGCTTGGATGAAAGCTTTGGTGAATTTGTCAATGATGTCAGTCGTAGAAGCCATCATTGTGACATAAGCCGCAATAGCCGCAATAGCGATGGCTGTAGCAGAGCCTCCACTGACGATAACCAATGCTAGCAGCCCAATCGCGACAATAGGGCCCATGATTTTCATAATGACTGAAGTTGTCTGCTGCTTCTTGCGCTGCGCAGCTTGCTTTTCCACGCTCTGAAGCTGAGCCTTAAATTTGTCTTCCTGCATAGAGCTCATCGCAATTGTCGACTTCCTGCTGATATCGGCGTCTATCGCTCGCATTTCATGCAAAAACTGCTTGGCAGATTCCAAGGCTTCACTCAAAAATTTCAAGAACTCCATCAATAAGGGGTGTGCTGGGTCAGTGGGTTGCAGACTGTTAGCTAGCGATTGCACAACCTTGGTCTGGTTTTCCATGACGTTAAGGGCATTAGCTCGCAAAGTAGCAGCCATCTCATCGGGTGTCATCGTCGAGGGGTCTACTTTCCCTACTTGCCCTATCGTAGCCGGGATGATGATGCCTTTCTTTCTGCCTTCTATCTGCTGGGGGGTAAGCTCTGCAGCGCCTTCAACTTGCCCTCCAGGGGGGACCGGATGGCTGGCGTTGACTTGCTTACTCCATTCAAGCTGCTTGGCTTGTCCCATTAAGCTGTTTTCCAATGCGATGAATTCTGCTTCGCGCTGATCACCGGGTTTGGCCATGTCTTTCATGAGCTGTGAACGCAGCTGAGAGGGTAGCTCTGCTACCAGACTTCTAAAGGTTTCTTGTAACACTTCTGGGTCGCTCTTGGGTACGTCATTGGCGGTTTCACCGATGCGCACAGTAGGGGCTAGCGTGGGTGTCGATGAGGGGGCTTGGTAGCCTGCTGTGGGGTCAACGCCTGCTTCCGCTGTACTTAAGGTGTCTTTGCTGAAGATGTCAGCTATCCCTCCAGATTTGCTTGTCGTGGCGTCTACTCCAGAAACTGAGGTGTTACCTGCTGTTGTCGTGCTTCCTGCTGTACTAGAGGCAGGGCCAGGCAAGCCGCCTCCGATACCGCCTTGGGTTATCAGCCAAGATAGATCCGGTGTGTCCATGTTTGTATCACCTATTGGCATATGCCTGTCCTCCTAATCTCCGATGGCTTTGCTTGTCTTGTATGCTTCGTTTGCCTTTGTGGTTCTAATTTCCTCAAGGGTGAAAGCGCAAGCAAGCTTGCGCACTCCAAAGCCTCAATTCGCTCGGCGAAATAAATGTCTTTATTTTTTCTCTCCATTGCCTTCCATGCTTTTTGGTGCAATTTTGTCTTGTAGGCTTTTGATGGTCAGTTGAGCGCGTTCTTTGAGTAGGGTGTATTGTGGTTGTGTGCCGCATAGTTCAATGGCGATCTCAAGTTCGGCTATCCCTGCTGCTGTGAGCTGCATTTTGTCGTAGCAGTCAGAGGCGTGGTAGTGGGGGATGGGGTTTTCGGGGTCGACGAGTTCAACCAGGCCATAGATGATCAGGGCGTTTTGGTATTCTTCGAGCATCTGAAGGCTGGCGGCGAGTCCTAGGCCAAATTTTGGCTCGGTGCCATCGGCTAGCTGCAGGAGTTGAAAGAGGCGTGCGGCTTCTGGATATTGGCCTGAGTTGTAGTGGTGATAGGCTTGAGCATAGGTGGCTTCTAGGGTTCTCGGATCCATCCCTATCGCGTCTTTGGGCAACATGTCCTTCTCTAGGATGTTCGCCATCACTTTTTGCAATGCGGGTCCTAGTTCTTTTGCTGTTTCACCTGCCATCATGTACATGGCTTTTGTCAGGTCTTCTGGATTCATGGGGTCTATCCTCCTCTCTTTCCTATCTTCACACGATGACGTTGACATTGGGGACGACTTGTTGTTGTTCTCGTGCTTCTTCTGACAGTGAATAGGCTAACGAGGCAATGAGTATGGCTAATTCTTCCGCTGCCATTTTTAGTGTCTTGCTGTCGATGCCAAGGCGGCCAAGTACTTTGTCACGGTCTGTAAGCTGCTCCATCAGGGTCTTAGCCTGAAGGGGTAATTCGCCTAGGTGTAATTCGTTCAGGGTTTCGGTTGCCTTGGATTTAAATGATCCGTTATCGACTTCTTCTTGCAGTTGTGTGGCGGCTTGCAGGTATGGGGCGTTGGTTACGGTTAAGAAGAGTTCAGCACTGCTTCCGCCGATCTTCTCTAAATAGGTTTGCCCTGTCAGTCTAACTAGGGTTAGAATAGCGAGTTTCAGTAGGGTGCTAATGGCTGTGGAGTCAGTAGGGATGAGGCTATGTATTCCTTCTTCAAACACGGCTGCTGCGGTATTAACAGCTGCAGAAAGTTGTACCGCGGCTGTTTTTGCTACTTCTTGCAATTTCCGTGCCGCTTCTTCTTTTGTTTGGTCTTCTTCTCTGAAGGCTGTGGAGAGTCCTTCTGCTTTTTCTGGGACGAAGGAAACAAAATAGGGGAGTGCTTCGGCTACTGTTAGTAAGGGGATGGCGACACAGGTAGCTAATGCGATGAGTTGCATCACTTTGACTGTTTCACTGTCGATGTCTAGGCTTTCTAATGCGGATCCTAGGGTGCTGTATAGGGCTGTCAGATGTTCGCCCATAGTGGAACCTGATGTCATCATCAATGCTTGTTCGAGGGCGATGCCACGGGTATGTAGGGCTGTTAGGTTTGCAGGGCTTCTGAGTACGTTGCAGCAGATGACGACAATACCTAAAATGCCGATGGCAAATGAGGTGATGTTACTTGAGGGGGCACCTTCGCTGTACCGGCTGGCTTTCTCAAGCAGATGTCGCTGTTCTTCAACCAGGGATAGATGCAGTTTGTTGAGGCTTACGGCTGCTTGTTTGGCTTTGCCATATCCTAAGAAGTTATGCAGGTTCACAAAGGCTTTGGAGTGTCCGAGCATTCTCTTGATTAATGTTGGAAAACCATTGAGTAGGCTTCTGGCTGGATCTGTGGGGGCTATGCTGTCGAGTTGCATTTCTAAGATGTCCAGATGGCACTTGATGACGAAGACGGCGTTGGCTTGTAGTTGTTTGGAAACTTCGTCTTGGCTTGCTAGTGGGTCTACAGCGGCTATGGGGACATAGTTTGCTTTGGGAATGACTGTGCCTTCTGGGATGAGTTCTTCTTCTTCCTCTAAGGTGAAGACGCCTTTACGTTCTTGCTCTTCTTTTTCTTCGTCTCCTTTTCGGCGAAAGCGTTTCAAGATGCCTTTAGCCCATAGTCTAACTTCGATTTGCTGTTTGATGGTTTCTTCGAGGCCGTCTAGTTCGGGGTTGCGTTGGCCTTTCGGTAGGTTCATGTTTTTTAACAGGAGCTGGCGTAGCTTGGCGGGTAGTTGCTCCAGCATTTTCATGAACTCAGCTTCGAAGTTTTCGATGTTCTTCGTCGTGGTTTCCATAGGTCCTGTGGAGCGTAATTGGATGTACATGGGGACTGTGGGGGCATGCGCTTTGGCGGCATAGGGTTTGATGTCGCCTCCAGAAAATTTGGCGATGTCCAAAACTAAGGAATCCTGCATGACAAGAAGTTTCTCCTTCATGCTGGTGGCTGCACCGGCAATCTGTTGTTGGTCGGTCACATCTTGATAGTCGGCATATTGGGGTCCGTCGACGCCTCCACCGACTGGTATGCTGCCTGGCATCCGGAACCTCCTTGGTCCCTAACGATTACTTCTTCTTTTTGGCTTCGGTGGTACGTTCCTGCTTTGTAATGGCTTCTGGGTCTTTTTTTAGGTTTTTTAAAATCAGCTGAATGCGCTCTTTTAAAGGAGCAAATTGGGGCTGATTTCCACACTTCTTATAGGCTTCTTTCAACGACTCTAGAGCTTTATCTTCTATTCCTAGCTTAGTATAGCAGTCGAAGGAGTGATAGGGCGGCATGGGGTCTTTGGGGCTGAGTACTGCGACGACGGCATAGGCGATTAGTGCGTTGTCGTATTGTCCTAGCATGTGATAGCAAGCGGCATAGCCTAGTATGTATTTTGGTTCTAGGGCATTTAGCATGATGAGTAGTCGGAATAGTTGTAGGGCTTCACGGTATTGTCCTGCGTTGTAGAGGCGGTAGGAATGGCCATAAATGCCTTCTACCATCTCATCAGACAATCCCATGGCCTCTTTCGGTAAGATTCCTTTGTTGAAAATATTTTTCATGAGGTCTTTCACGTCACTATCGGTTGGTGTTCGAGAGCGGGTCACAGGTCCTTTGGGGTCCTTTGTCGTAGCCATTGTCTGTCCTCCCTTTGTTGGGCCTTGTTCATTCTTATCGGAAGATAGATTGTAGGATGGTGGCCATCTGCTGTAATATGGTGTCGGCGAGGCTGGATTGCTGGTTGACGCTGTCGTTGAGTTGGTTGATGTTAGCTTGTACGGCTTTGGCTTGGTCGCTAAGCTGGTCTCGGAATGATTGTAGGTTTTGGGTGTAAATTTGGTTTTTGGGGTTTAATTCTTGTCGTGTTTGCATTACGGTATCGCTAGTGCCGGAAAAGGGGCTGCTATCTCCTCTAGTAAAGACGGGAATATTGGCCATCAGTTCGGTGTAAGCTTTTTGATACTTGGTCAAAAAGTTCAGCCTTCCTGCTTGCGCTGCGGCGACGTTTTGCAAAGTACCTATCATCTGTACGGCTAGACTGAAGACCTTCCACAGGACATCTATTTTATCGCTGTTGGTGCCGAATTTGGCTTGTACTGTCGCTCCTAGTTGTGCGGTCAGATAGGCGTTTTGAACCAGCGCATACCACTCGCTGAGCATGTGGCTGGGTAGGAAGTAGCCTTGGCTATTCTGCATCTGCGCGATAAGTTCGTTACGGAGAGTAATAAAGTCGTTGTTGCTTGCTTCTGGAAAGAAAGCTTGAAAGATGGTTTGGTAAACGGATACGTTGGAGTAGTTACCGGTTGCTAGCGAGGCGGTGTTGAGGGCTGTCACAGTCATAAATTTGTGCCACTGCGAGATGAAGTAGGAGAGTGGACCAGCTGCTCCGTCACCA
>CAMFKD010000107.1 GCA_945957095.1 uncultured Chlamydiae bacterium | reverse complement strand
TCTACACTCGACTAGTCGTCGGCAGCGTCAGATGTGTATAAGAGACAGAGATATGTGCATTTGGAGTATGGACCATGCCCCGACCAGTTTCAAAATATCTATCAGCTGTTGTTAGCCAAAGGGGTATTGGCTTCAGCAGGCCACCATATATTAAGAAGTGTAGACAAGCCTGATTTGGCAGTCTTTTCCGATTCAGAAAGGGATGTATTGGAGTTAGTGGCTCGGCTTTGCCATAGAGATGGTGGAAAGAGGTTACTCAAGATTTCGCATGAGGAGTCGGCGTTTGAGAAGACGGAGCCGTTGCAGCTCATCAGCTATGACTTTTCGAAGGATTTAAAAATTTAGTGAAACTACGATGCAGGTGTTATCAGGATTTGCTCGTGAATCTTTGTCATGGGTGTCAGAGTGACATCATGGATCTTGCCTTCTTGATTACCTGTATAGATTAGATAGCCTGCAATAGAGCTCTTAGGAGGCTCTTCACAAAGATGCATCAGATAATGCAAGTTGCTGGTATAGGCCTTTTGAAAGGTAGCGCTGTACTTGATCTCCATGGCGTGCAATTGCCCACCCCATTCTCCAATGAGATCGACTTCATGGCCTGTGCGATCTCGCCAAAAATAGAGATTAGACGGCATACCTTGGTTGACACGCCCCTTCATTATTTCGAGTACCATGAGGTTTTCGAATAGAGGGCCTTTTAGATAATGTGTCTCCACCTGTTCCTCTTTTTCTAAGCCTAAGAGGGATGAGGCGAGACCTGTGTCGTAAAAGTACAGTTTGGGCATTTTCATTAGGCGTTTATTGAAATTGCGATAGAAGGGCTGTAGGGTGAAGACAAGGTAGCTGGCTTCTAAGATAGTGAGCCATTCTCTCGCCGTGGTGTGTGAGATACCGGCGTCTTGTGCTAGTGAGGAGAAATTGACAAGCTGTCCGATGCGTCCTGCACATAACTTAAGAAATGTCTGAAAACGTCCTAGGTTTTCTACATTCTTCAACTGCCGGACATCTCGTTCCACATACGTTTGGATATAGCTAGGGTAGAAATCTAAGGGGTGCATGTGGCGTTGATAGAGACCTGGATAGCCTCCGCGAAATATGGCTTGTTGTGGAGATTGCTGTTGGTTAATTTCAAATAGGCTGAGAGGGAGCAAGGTGACCATCCCTATTCGTCCAGGTAGGGACTGGGCTATGCTGGAAGTTAGGGCAAAATTTTGCGAGCCAGTCACCACGTAGCGGCCATTAACAGGGTCTTCATCAACGATTCCCTGAAGGTAAGAGAGTAGAATGGGGGTATGTTGTACTTCGTCGAAGATAGCTCCCTGGCGGTAGAGAGACAGGAATGACCGAGGGTCTTCTTGGGCTTGCAGGCGAATATCGTAATTTTCTAGAGAGACATAAGGCAAATGAGGGAATAACAACTTAGCTAAGGTAGTTTTCCCGGATTGCCGTGGCCCGGTGATCCCAACCACAGGATAGAGGCTGGCTAATCGCTTAATGACAGAGGCACTTTCTCTTTGGAACATCATTAATTTCTGCTAATTGAAACTCTGAGCTTCAATTTGCCATATATTGCATGAGATGTCAAGACTATCTACACCCAAGGAGGAACCTCGGTGGCTAGCCAAGGTTCTAGGAATTCGTCAGCCCTAGCTAGAAAGTCTTCTAAAGGCAGTGAGATCGCCAATGTATTGAGCATTGGGTGTTCTTTGCGAGATATGGGTACGGGCAGCCCTTTGCGCAGGCAGAGCTCGTTCGTGCCGTTTTGTGTATATTGTGCTGAACCACGCAAATAACGGCACAGGTTGCTGCTAAGCCAGAAAGTCTCTAACCAAAGCTGTTTGAATTTAGCTACAGCTTCCGTGTTTTGTGGATCGACTTCCAAGGTGTTGATCATCTGGGTAAGGTATTCAACATCTCTCTGCAGGATGGCGGCGATTCGGTGGTCGGTATGACGCCACACCCAACGCTGTATATCGCCCTGATGGTTGCTGTGGGACAAAATACTAGTAAGAGGGTACTCTTTGTTATCGATACGAGAGCGGTAGCTGAGCTGATAAGCTTGTTCACTGGAATCTGAGTTGAGTTTTTCGCAAGTACTGACAAGGATAGGGTGATTGTCCACATAGCGTGATGCCAGCATACCGTTAAAACGGTCTAGTCCAACCGGTGTGTGCCAATCTATGTTTCGTATCAGGCTAAAATCTTTTTCTGCAACCTGCTGCGGCATCGTTTTAAAGCGTTCGTTCGCATAGAAGTCTTGGTTATCGGTCATGGTTGTGTAGGCTTGCTTTGATCTTTCCTCCACCAGCGCAAACATCTTTTCACCATGACTTTTCTGAGCCATCACGTAGGTGGTGATGAAGGTCTTGTCATAGATATTTATGAGGCCTAAATAGAACATGCTAACGGATTGAATATCGATGCGTCTCGTATAACGCGCGATATAGGGAAGCCAGTGCGAAAGATTATTTCTTTCATGGGTTATGAGCTCCGCGATAGCGGCACCTCTAGGTGTCTCTCTGATGCTCTCCGCGAGCGAGTCTACCCAGCGATTCATCAGGGGCTGCGAGGTAAAGTAACCGATCAGGGCCATTCTTGTTTGGACCACTTCATCAGATAGAGTTTCGAGGGGGATCGTTGGATCTCCTGTCAACATGTGTAGGAAGATCTCTTTTTCATCTATGCCAGCAACAGCTCCAAGGCGTACTGCACAATCCAAATCTCCTTCAGTAATCGCCATGTGATAGCCATTGATCAGATCGTCACGCGACAGCTGTGGATGGGTCTGTTCTGACCTTAAGATGGCATCTAGAGCCTTTGTATTGTGATCTGCGATAATATTCTCTAGAGCACTCAAGGGCAAGGACATCAAACCCAGTTGGCTGCTTATCACAGCGAGAAGAGTGTTTGGGTCTTCGGCTGTATCTGTCAATCCGTCCATCCCGAGAGCGGTAGCAATGCGCGATGCACAACTCATGTTCTTGTGAGATAGGGCTAGGATAAGAAAGGGGAAGAGGTCTTGAGGTGGTAGCTTCGGTTGGCCATCTGCCGTCTGTAGAATGGTTTCCAAGGCTTCTATCTTATTGTTGACTATCGCGTCCCTAAGTTGGAGGCGCAGATGATCATATCGAAGGGAAAAGCCGTGGGCGAGGAGGCGGTCAAGGAGATCAGGCGCTAGCTCCATCCCTAACATGGCACTTTTTAAGATCAACTCTTGTTCGCTAGTAGAAAGGGCCTCAAAGTTACTATGCGCTAGAAGTCTCGCGATCCACTCATGATTTCCTTCCTGCAATGCCACACAGAAGGCGTCGCTACTAAACCAGTGGTCGTTATAGTGGTAAATTCTAAAGATCATCTCCATGTAGTCTGGTGTGCTTATCGTTGGTGCTTGAGTGAAGAGGTTTTGTTCGGAAGGAGGGCTGCCACGATGTCTGAGAAAATCCATGACACAAGCTGAGATAGCAGCACTATCCTTCATGAGAAAGCCTGTTTCCGCCAGTTGACTCACTAAACTCAGAAAAGAGAGGGGGAGACGCTCCGTAGAAAAGGCATACACCCTTAAGATCTCCTTCAGGTAAGACTCTATGTTTTGCTGTTCGACTTCTGTGGGGTGGAGTTGGTGTTTTTTCACCAATTTTAGAATCATAATAAGGCTTTCCAAATGTTCGATCCGATTTCCGCTATTGAATCTGTTTGCATGTGTAGTGCCTAGCATGAGGAAGGGGTGTTCAGGCAGGGTAGGACTCATTTCATCGAAGAGATCAATGATGGCTTCTCGCCCTAGGGCGATGGCTAAGTGATAGGGGGTGAAGAGGTCAGATTCCTTATCAAGAACGGTAGAGTCTCGATAAATAGTATCGCGCGGTACCCATCCATACTCATGGGCCTTCCATCCAAACTGCGTTACTAACAGACGGACAGAGTCCAGGTCTCCCCGGCCAATGGCGGCGCGTAGGGGACAGCGACCGCTCTCTGGAGAGGGTGTGAGGGGTAGGTCATGTTTGGCTAGCGCTTGAAGCAATACAACACACATGTGACGAGATTGCCAACTTCGGTCGATAGCTTTCAACGCCGATAGCACTTCTTCGTTATAGTCGCTAGGAGGCAGCTGTTGGCATAGTGAAACGATGAGGTCCACCTGACCCTGAGTGATGGATCCAGGTTTGGATAAGTCGCTAACAGCTTGCTTTAACGAGGTACGAACATCGACAGACGACGAAGAGGCTGTGTCTGTGCTAAAGATAGCTTGGATGAGGTTGGGATCGCCTTTTTCGCGCACTTCGCTGACGAAGGGAGAGTGCGGACTAAGCAGACCGACCTCCATCATGATGGCGACAAATCTCTTCCATTCTGGACTCTCTCTAGTGATGACAGGTAAGGCTGTCAACACCCTAAAGCAGGAGTCTCCGTGTGTGCGTGCCCATTCTACATCGGATAGAGCTGTCAGGAGTTGGGAGCTCTTCTCTATCACCGATTGCTCTCCGTCGCTGGAGAGAAATTGCTGAATGGCTGCTGGAGATTGCGTTTCTACTAGATTCTGATAGTAGTTACCTCCTAAGGAAGATGATGGCTCGCTCATATGTATCTCTCATTTAACTAATAGTATTTCTTTTATTAATGAATTATACCATATATTGATAAATTTATTATAAATTGTTGTTTTTATATAATTTTTGTTTAATTTTTATTTCGCCGAGCGTAGCGAGGCTTTGGAGTGCTTGAGCTTGCTCGCGCTTTCACTTTTGAGGAAGCCGTCAGGAGACAGGAGCCAGAACTGCTTCCAAAGCGTTGTTTTGTCTGACGCATTGGTCAATACTTTCTGCTGCCATAGTCTTCCTAAAAAGTGAAAGCTCGAGCAAGCTCGCTCCAAAGCCTCGCTGCGCTCGGCGGAAGAGAGGGAGATATATGCTGCTGCGTTTGGTGGAAGAGGGAAAAAACTTATGCAGCGCCGAGCCAGGCGAGGAGGGGTGCTGGGTAGCACGAGACGCCTACAATCACCACAGCTGAAGCGATACCGACGACGGCAGCAGGCCAGAGGCGTTGCGGTGCTCGGTGATCTGCTGGTTCTTCGCTAAGCATGACAGCGACGATGCGCAGGTAGTAGTAGGCAGAGAGGATAGCGGTGAACAAGCCGACGACAACCAAGGTGATATAACCAGCCGCATAAGCTATTTTGAACAAATAGAATTTAGCGAAGAAGCCGGCTGTAGGCGGAATACCCGCCAGTGTCAGCAGGCAGAGTGCTAGCAGCCCAGCGAGTACGGGAGAACGCTGGAAGAGGCCGTTGAGGTCTTGGATGGTGACGCCGGTGCGGTGGTGGTCGAGGAGGGCTAAGACAGCGAAGGCCCCCAAGGTGGCAGCGGCATAGATAACGAGATAGAAGAGGAGAGCTGAGAGCGCATCAGGTGTGCCAGCAGCGAAGGGGATCAGGAGGAAGCCTGCGTGGGAGATGCCGGAGTAGGCGAAAAAGCGCCTCAGTTGGAATTGTCGCAGGGCCACAAAGTTAGCGTAGATGAGGGTGGGGATGGCCAGCCAGGCGATCGCTTCGTTCCAATGGATGTCAAAATCGGGCAGTGCTGCGATGAAGATACGCGTGAAAGCAGCGAAGGCGCCGACCTTGGTGCCGACAGCCATGAACGCTGTCACGGGCGTAGGAGCGCCGTCGTAGACATCAGGAGCCCACACATGGAACGGAACGATGGCAGCTTTGAAAGCTAGCCCCAATGTCACTAGGGCGATACCGCTCAGAAATAGGGTGGTCTGTTGCGGAGCTGTGAAGGTGTCATAGCCAACCCTGAGGGCTTCGAAGTTGGTGGTACCGATGGCACCATAGATGAGAGCAATGCCATAGAGAAGGAAGGCGGCTGCCAGAGAGCCGATGAGGAAGTATTTGATGGACGCTTCGTGTCCGATCTCCCATGTTTTCATATAGCCACAGAGGATATAGAGTGCTATCGACAATGTTTCTAGCCCTAGGAAGAGGGTTAGAAAGTCAGCGGAAGAGCCGATGAGGATGAGTCCAAAGAGGGCGGAAAGAAGTAGAAAGTAGTATTCGCTGCTATCTATGGTGAAACGTCGGAAGAAGGCATCCGCGAGGAACGTTGTGGCTAGACCGATGGATAGGAAGAAGAGTGTGAAGAAGCGTGCTAGAGAGTCAAAATGGATCCAAGGAGTAAGGAGTGGGTTGCTGCTGGCGGGCGCATAAGCTTCGGCACCAATGGCTATCAGGAGTGTCAGGATGGTGATGGAGGCCCCAAGCCGTTGCGTCACATGAGGTAGGAAGGCCTTTAACAGTAGCATCAGCAAAGCGGCGAGCGAGAGGATGATGATGGGACTGAGGGCGGCGATGTCGATGAGGTTGAGAGTCGGGTTCATAGTGCTTCTCCAGGTGTGATAAAGGCTATATCGGCTATCGGTTGGATCTCTTCTAGCACAGGAGCTGGATAGAGGCCAATCCAGAGTGTTAAGACTGCTAGAGGCAGGGCAATGGCGAATTCACGCGCTTTGATATCGACCCAACTTGGCATAAAGAAGCCAGGGGCTTGGAAGTAGGTGAGCTGCATCCAGCGTAGCATGTAGACGACTGAGAAGATGACGGTTAGTCCTAAGATAGCCGCTAGATAGGGATTTTCGCCGAAGAGGCCGAAGAGGATCATGATCTCACCGACGAAGTTATTGGTGCCAGGAAGGGCTACGGATGCCAGGACGAAGAAGAGGGTGAGCCAGCAGAGATGCGGCATGAACTGGGCGAGGCCTCCGATGGCTGGTATTTGTGTGGAGCCTAGGCGTTCCTCTAGCCAGCTAGCGACGAGGAAGAGAGCGGCGATCGTGATGCCGTGATTGAAGGCCTGTAGGATAGCCCCTTCATGGGCTGTTTGATTCCAGATGAAGAGGCCAACCAGGATGAAGTTGACGTGCGACAAGCTAGAGTAGGCGATGAGGCGCTTGTAGTCTGTTTGCGACCAGGCGCAGAAGGCACCGTAAAGAACACCTGCGATAGCCAAGATGAGAAGCACAGGGCTCCATGCGATCATCAACTTAGGGAAGAGGCCGATGCCGATGCGTGCGATGCCGTAGATACCAGCTTTGGAGAGGATAGCCGATAGCAGGATAGTGCCGGCTACAGGTGCTTGACAATAGGCATCGGGTAGCCAAGCGTGGAAAGGAAAGAGGGGTGTCTTGACGGCAAAGGCAAGCAGGAAGATGGCGCACACCCAGGTGGCATTGGGGGTAGCGGATGATATCTTGGCTAGGGCATCGAGATCAAAGGTACCGGAACCTGCTAAGGTTCCAGCGGCAAAGTAGAGCGTCAGCACAGCAGCGATCATCAATGCTGAGCCAGCGATCATATAGATTAAAAATGTTAAGGCCGCACGTCGACGGTATTGGCCTCCCCATAGCGCGATGATGAAATAGAGGGGGAGTAGCATCCCTTCCCACAGAATGGTGAACAGGGCGAGGTCGCGGGCTGTGAAGAAACCGATGAGGAGTCCTTGCAGCAGCAGCACTAGCCCGTAAAAGGTGTTCGGATGAGGGAGCTGTTCGGTATTGACGGCTAACAAACTGATAGGGACGAGGATAGCGGTGAGGTAGAGAAACACTAACGATAGGTGGTCGACGCTGAGGTAAAAGTCGATGTGGAGCGCTGGTAGCCAGGTGTAGCGTAGTTCGGTGCCAATCCATGTGTTGTGGTGGTAGACGAGGAGTGCCAGTGGCACAAGGCTGAGGAGCACTGCTAAATGTCTAAATGTCTTTTGCGATGGGGTAGGCAGCAGAAAGGTGATTAGCGATGCGATTAACGGTATTGCGAATAGTAGTGTTAGATGAGTCATGGGGATACTCCAAAGTAGAGGATAAGGATGACGGCGCCGACTGCGATCCAGGCGACGTAGGAGCGAATCTGCCCGCTCTGTATGCGTTGTAGGAGCTTTGAAGCGCCTTGTGTCGTTCTGGTGATGGCATGAATCGATCCATCGAAGACGTTAGGTTCAAGGGCTTTCGAGAGAAACCTAGAGGTGGCTTCTAATGGACGTCCGATCAGGGTCCAGTAGATCTCGTCGATATAGAAAGATTTTTTCAAAATTTTCCATGTGGCGCCAAGGTGATCTCGGTAGCGTGTGTAGAGGAATGC
>CAMFKD010000106.1 GCA_945957095.1 uncultured Chlamydiae bacterium | reverse complement strand
ATATACACTCGACTAGTCGTCGGCAGCGTCAGATGTGTATAAGAGACAGCGCTTAGGATTTTCTCAAGGTGGTCTCCTTCAAATAGTAAAAAGCGGAAAAGCATACGTGCGTCGTGATCCTTGAGAAGCTCAAGATGTTCCAGATAGTAAGATAAGGTTTTTAACGCTTGGTTGTGCCAGGGATTCACACCACCATTTAATTCGCCATAGACCGTTAGCAACTGAAATTGCTTGGATTCGCCATCCGGTCGGACCATGATATCGGCTTCTGTGTCATACCTAGAAGGTTCTGGAAACTTCCGACGTTGATGGTTTAGTCTATCACTCGTCAACTTATTGAAGGTGTCCGGTTTCATAAAATCGCGCTGTGTTTTTTCTTTGTCAGTAGGTGGTTTGCGGTTGACGACATAGGTCTTGTGTCCTTCCTCTACGGTTTGCAGATGAAAGGTGCCTGTATCATCACTCCGCAGTACCCTATCGCAGCTCAGACATTCCGTGATGGCGACATGGCGTCGTATGGCACAGAAAGTCTTAGGAAGAACGGCTCCATTGAGATCGCAAAGTCCAATAGCAATCGCTTCCGTCTGTTTAGGTGCGATGGAGCATTTTCCGAAATCCTGTAGAGCAGGCATCAGCTTCTCATCCGTCTCTAGACGCTTTCTGATGTACTCGGTGTCCCACTGTTTATAGATAGGGGGTGTTTCTGGATTACCAGGAGCAGGTAACTCGGTTGTCGCTGCACTGCTATTTGGGTTTTTGAATATCGGGGTAAGAAACATGCTGTGATGTGTAGGCTGCTGCTGTAGGATCTCGAAAGCTCTGCTTCGCAGAAGACGCGCTGGAATGCTGTAGAGATTGCGATCTTGATTCAGTATTCCCCAACCAAAGCTTGGTATAACCATCAGTTTGTAGCCATAAGGCAAGGTGCATTCTTGTAGGCCTAGTTCGGCAGGTAGGCGTCTTACTAACTTCGACAGAAGAGCGCTGACGTAGAAAGCATATGCTGTGTAGGTGTTACGATTGTTCGGCAGTGCTACAGTGGCATCGAGTAGGAGTTCACTAAGGTTAGCCAACTCGACAATCGCTGCTTCTACATGATCTGGTGGAAGGCTATCCCATACCCTCTCTAGATCGGGATTGGCCTGCAACTCAAAGAAGGCTTCCAATTGGCGGATGCCATCAGTTTCTCGTTTTGATTTTTGACAAGAGCGAACATGTTGATGAAGGTCTCGCAGGCCTTGCACGAGCTGCTCTGGTTCATGTGCCCATGCGAGTGGATAGCTAGGCATAGGCGCAGGAATAATCGCTTGGGATGAGGAAGAAGCACTGGAGGTAGAAGGTTGGGTGATTCTCGGAAGATCAACTAACAACGGCTCATCGCTGCCGCGCCAGCTGCTGTCTATGGTGATCTGTTCAGGACGTCGTTGCGCAGTCAGACGTTCGGTTCTCTCTAGCGCTTGGTTGGCTTCCAGCAAGGTATCGCGTAGCGTTAGCAACTGCTCACCTGACAAAGCTCCTAATCGAGCAGCTTCTGTTGCTGTGTGGGCCAGTGTCTGAACGGCGCGTTGCAGCAGCAGCTGTTTGGTTGCTGGTGTGATGGGCTTTGCTTTAGGTTCCAGATTCCAGAAGTCTAACTCTTCCTCTTCGGTAGGGGCTGGTTGTTCTTTAGGTTTGGATAGTGAGTCTAGCTCTTCTTTTGACGCTTGATAAAACGAACTTAGGCTATCGAGCTGCACACCAGTGATAAAATCATAATAATCTTCTCGCTTGAGTTCTGTGTGAAAGACAGCTACTAAGGACGACCAGGCGCAGGTGCCGCTGTTTTGTGGGAGCATATAGAGATCCAATTGATCACTACACTCATCTATCCTGCCACCCAGGCCATTTAAGATGAGATTGTAGAGATCATCGGGTCCATAGTGGGTGGATTTGTCATCGAATTCGATAACGGAATAGATCTCTAGATAGGCTTGGGTAAACCGTGGGTTAAGCAAGGTAGATTCTGGGACATCTAAGACCCGTTTGAAGGGTTGGTAGTAAGTGCGGCCGTTTTCGATAATGTTTGGGTGATATTTATCCAAACCGTGCCCGGTATTGTAGAGCGTGACGGTGAGCAAGCCGTTGGCTTGCCGCTCAATGCCCATCTTCATCGAGTGTCCAGAGTGTGCTCCCTTCCAGCCTGCATCGACTAAGGTCTTTT
The DNA here is from genome assembly GCA_945957095.1 of uncultured Chlamydiae bacterium. GTDB lineage: Bacteria > Chlamydiota > Chlamydiia > Chlamydiales > JAJFMA01 > CAMFKD01. The sequence continues at coordinate 5,934 of CAMFKD010000106.1, read as the reverse complement.
CACCAGGTTTAAGGTTCTCGACTAACTGCTGTAGATGATTGTGGAAACGGTGGTGCCTAGGGGTAAAAGCACGACTCGCATCCCAACCTCCTAGTGACATGCCACCTTCACCGGTTTGTTGGAGGACGTCATGGGCGTCTTGGATCATCTTGCGCACTTCCGCATACCAAGGCTTGGCTTGGACGCTGGGCGAATCTAGGTAGTGCAGCAGGTAACGAAGGATTGCCAAACTCGAATGGCCTTCTAATGGGGAACCCGATATCGCCTCCTCGGCGTGGATATGAGCAAAGGTCTTGGGATCTATCGAAACACCTCGATGTGTTTCTAGGACTGAGTGGCTTTCTCCCCTGGGTTGGCCGAGCGCTGCTTTCAGATGCAGATCTAGCATTTCGGTATCGCTTTTCCAGGTAGGGATGATGGCTTCAGCGAGCTGGGCGCTCGCTTGTTTGACTCTTTGGACAAGGGGAGTCAGCTCTCCCGAAGCATGCCGATTGAGATAAGAGAGGTAGAGCTGCATATCTTGTAACTGACGCTGCTGCTCGGGAAGGGAGGCAAACTCCTTGGCTGCAATGTCCGCTAGCCTGCTGCGGATATCTTGGTTTACCTCGTTCTCCAGCTGCGGAACAAGTAGGCGAATGAGATCTGCATCTGGTGCTGTGTGCTCAGCGATGCGGCCTGTCAGCGCATGTGTTGCCCGATCGGCTGTCGCTAACAGAGAGGTAAGGCGTCTAGTGATCAGGTCTTCGGACTGACCGGAAGAGCTAGCTCCCGTGGGAGGTAAAGGAGAAATAGATGGGTTGTATCCGCTTACTTCAGTCATAGTATCATTATGCAATAAACATGAAAATAATTGCCATAAAATTAGTTGTAAATATCAATTTATATCTGTGTAACCCTTCCCATTTTATATCTGTGTAACCCTTCCCATTTTATATCTGTGTAACCCTTCCCATTCCCTTTTCCCTTTTGCGTTGTTGCATAATTTACCACTGACCCAACGAGATCAGCAGCAATTTCTGCTAAATATTAACCACTAATTTTTAGGAATTTACTACCACAGAGTGCACAGAGAACAGAGAGAAAGGATAGAACATGTTTATGTTTCCATTTCCCTCTCTGTGTTCTCTGTGCACTCTGTGGTTAATTATGCAACAAGGCCTCTCCCCTTTGCGTCTTAGCGCCTCTGCAGTCTTTGTGTTAATCTGATCCCTCTCATAACGAGACTGATGGCAAACAGGCCGTATCTTTACCATCTGATCCCTTTAAAAATGCTTTTAATGGTCATTCACCTGCTCCCCCCTCCATTCCTTAAGTCGATTTTGCTCCTTGCCAATTTTTAAGTGTTTTGTTAAAAATTGGCACATGACGGAATTGACGAAAAACCCCTTCAATTTTGGCGACCCAGTACAGGGAAGGTATTATTATCCCAGAAATCAACTGTCTCATACGGTGAAACAGTTTTTAGAGAATCGTGTTCACGTTGTGTTAATGGGGCCCCGACGTTTTGGGAAGACTTCCTTTGTATTGGACCTGTTTACCCAGCTAGAGAAAGCAGGGTAAAGGATGCTATCGATCATCTTCGCTACTTAGTGCAGGATACACCCAATTATGTCCAAATGGTCTGCTTTCACTTAGTGGCACAGGCTCGAGTTCACATTGGAATTAAGGATGTTGAGGAAGTATTAAACACCGTAGCGCGTCAAAATGCGTATGCCTATCAAACTCTTCTGAATTCGCTGACACTAGCTCAGCAAAGAGCATTGCGATTAGCGGCGAATGAGCGGCATTCGTTATTTCAAAAGGATATGTTAACAAAATATGAGATCTCTAGTGCGCCGGCTTTGCATAATTCCATAAAAGCTTTAAAAGGAAAGGGGCTTTTGGATGAAGAAGGGTCGACTAAAGGGAGAGTGCTCTTTGATGATCCGCTTTTTGCTTACTGGCTGCGCCTCAATTTTCCATATGGTGAGGTAAGCTGATATGCTGAAAAACGTAGGGACATTATTTGCTGTGTTGGGGTGTGTGGCGTGCCACGCGGCGGAGCCTTCTCAAAAGCAAGAGACGTTAGAAGGACGGCGTCAGCAGGTTGTACCGCAGAATGTCAGGGTGATGCTACTGCACAAAGCCATTCAGGATGGGAATGTCGAGCAGGTGCGAAGAGCGTTGCATCTTGGCATCGATCCCAACCAACGTGGGCGAGATAACGAGACAGCGATCGAATTAGCGATTAAGCGAGCGGATCTTACTGGCCACGGAGTGGAGATGTTGGGCTATCTCGTTCAAGATGGTGCGGACCTTAATGCGCTTAGCAGTGCGGGCGATCCACCACTCATCCAGGCGATGAAGGAGGGCAAGGTAGAGGCGGTACGTCTGTTGGTGCGTAAAGGGGCTAGCTTGAAATCGGTGGATAAGGATGGCAACACACCGATGCACATTGCGATCAGTAAGGGTAGTTTGGAGGCTTTTGACTTTTTGTTGAGCAAGGGAGCTGGTATCGACATTGCCAACAATCAAGGCAATACGCCGCTTCTTTGGGCTTTACTGAACAACAAGCCTGAAATGGCCATGGAACTAGTGACAGCGGGTTCTAATCTTAAAGCGGAAAATAAGAATGGGATTACACCGCTGGAAGAAGCGGCACAGAAAGGTTATTTCGACGTTGTGGCGATCCTCATCCAAAAAGGCGCACCTGTCAATGCACGTGGGGGGAGGGACCTCAATACCCCTTTGCACTATGCCGCAGCGGTGGCGGATTTAGACACCGTAATCTTTTTGTTGGGCAGTGGAGCAAATGTTAATTCCAGCAATGCCAATGGCGATACCCCACTCATCTTGGCTGCGGCGAATCTGCAGTCTAGGGCTGAGCTGATCGACGCTCTATCGCAAGCAGGCGCTCAGATGGATCGTGCGAACAACGAAGGAGCTACCGCGCTTCATGCGGCAGCGGCAGCAGGCAACGTTCCAGTTCTTGAAACACTGTTGAAAGATGGAGCGCGAACGGATGTCATCGATCACCAAGGGCGTACGGCGCTATATTATGCAGCGCAGCATGGGCATCTGGAAGCGGTAAGATTTTTGGTTAAGCACCATTCTTACATTAATACGAAGCCATCCCCATTACAAGCCGCTATCGACAATCAACATGAAGATGTAGTCCATTTTCTTCTTCAAAATGGTGCTCGCCTATGACAGCGCATAGCATTGGTCATCCGGTTCCTTCCCCTTTAAAAGGGGTATTGGAAAGAAGCTCTTTTGCCTCGCTCATTGACGGGGACGAAGTGCGGGGTATTGGACAGCCGGTGGCGTTGAATAGTCCGACGACGGGCAAACCCTGGAAGGAATTATACGCTGCCGATGCGGCGATCGCTTCTAGAGCTATAGAGAGCGCACATGAGGCTTTTCGCCATTGGCGTCTGGTGCCTGCTTGTGAACGAGCTGAGGCATTGCGGCGGATTGCTAAGATGTTGAAAGAGCATCGCGATGTCTTGGCTCTCGTGATGGCGATGGAGATGGGCAAGACACTGCGGGAGGGGCGTAGCGAAGTCGACTATACTGCTGGTTACTTCTCTTGGTTTGCAGGTGAAGCCGAAAGGGTGTATGGGATGACTGTGCCTGCACCGTCGACTACCAAACGGCTGATGATTTGTCAGGAACCCATCGGTGTATGTGCTCTTATTACCCCATGGAATTTTCCTTTGGCGATGCCTGGACGTAAGGTGGCGGCGGCTCTAGCGGCTGGATGTACTGTTGTGCTCAAGCCTAGTTTCCTTACACCTGTCTCTGCGTTACTTTTGGGGTATATTTGCTTGCATGCTGGCGTACCAGCAGGTGTTGTCAATGTCTTGTATGGCCAAGATGGCGAGTTGGGGCCTGTATTGACCTCTTCACCGCTCGTCCGCAAGCTTAGCTTTACCGGTAGCGTTGCTGTGGGTAAAAAGCTCTACGCCGATTGTGCAGCGACGTTGAAGAAGGTGACGTTGGAGCTGGGAGGGCATGCTCCGCTGATTGTCTGCGATGATGCCATTGTTGAGAAGGCTGTTGACGCCGCATTGGCAGGCAAGATGCGTAACAGTGGACAAGCCTGTATCAGTCCAAACCGCTTTTTGGTGCAGACAGGCATCTACGACGAGTTTGTACCGTTGCTTATTGAGAAAACGTTACGCCTTAAAGTGGGAGATCCATTGGATCCTGGTACCGATGTCAGCAGAATTTTACATTCTGTGTCTACACAGAAAGTAGAGCGACACGTTGCCGATGCTATCACTAAGGGGGCAACTCTTCACACCCATGGAAGTGAGCCTTATTATCCAAAGGTATTGGTCGATGTAACCCCTGATATGTTGGTTTTCCAAGAAGAGACGTTTGGGCCCGTTATTGCCGTGACATCGTTTGATCAAGTGGAACAAGCGGTGGCTCTTGCCAATGGGACAGACTATGGCCTTGCGGCGTATGTGTTTACTGAAAGTGCTCGGATTGCTCATGGTGTCGCAGAAGCGCTTCAAGCAGGTATTGTTGGGGTTAATGATGCGTTGCTTAGCTGTCCTCAAGCTTCTTTTGGAGGAGTGAAAGGGTCAGGGTTCGGACGTGAAGGTGGTCCGAATGGAATTAATGAATATTTGGTCGAAAAATTTATCTCAATGGCATTTTAGGGGTGGCGATGAACAGAATTGGAGATTTCTTTGGACAGATTATGCAGCCGAGATCGTGCTGTGGAGGCAGTTCTAATCGCCTTGATCGGCTGATTCCCCTATTGGACAAGGTATGCCGTGTTGCGTTAGCGCTGTTTGCCATCTCGATCAACTCTTATCTCTTCACCACAAGCTTTATCATAGGTGCTGCGATGGCTCTGCTCTATGTAGCAGGGACCCGAGGTGGAGACCAGAATTTTGGTACGTTGAAACCGGTATGTGGACAGGGATATATGGAGTTTCTGTCAGGCAAGGTATGGCCGTTGTGGACGGTGCACATTGTGACAACCGCTTTTGTTGCGGCGCACGTACGTCATGACCCAGCTTTCTTCGTACCTTTCAGTGGCCTCTTTATTGGTTGGTGGGCAGCGTCGGAAGTTGGTAGCGCCGCTTGGCAGATAGGCAAGCGTTTTAACTGACATCCGAAACCACCATCCCAACCGCTGTGCTGTGGCAGGATGGTCTTCATGTAGGCACTATCGAGGGACAGAGAGTGGCGGGCGAAGGCGATTAGCTGTTCATTCTCTTCTGGCAAAATGCTGCAGGTGAGATACCATATCGTTCCGCCTGGTGCCAATAGTTCTACAGCTCGCCTGAGCAGCTTTTGTTGTAGTTCTTGTAGTTGTTGCAGGGCTGGCGCGTTCAGGCGCCAGCGCGCCTCTGCCCTCTTGTTTAAGACGCCGCTATTGCTGCAGGGAGCGTCAATAATAACTAGGTCATATTGGCATATCACGGGATACTCTTGTCCTGGATAGCAAGTCAGATGGGCCGCTATCCCATACTTGTCGATATTGGCTTTCAAGGTCGTCAATCGTTTTTCTGAGACATCATTTGCTGTTAGCTTTGCAGTGGGGTAGAGATCTGCCGCAGCGAGCAATTTGCCACCAGGAGCGGCGCAGAGGTCTAGAATGGTTTGAGGGGTGGGTGTCATCTTGCTTAGTTCGCCTATGAGATAGGCTTGAGTCGCATTTTGGATGTAGTAGTTGGGTGAGCAAGTGAGATCAGATAGGGGATGTGATGGATCTAGTGCGATGACAGTAAAGGGGGCTTTGACTTCGACCTGACTATTCACTGGGATAGAGGTCTCGCTGCGTACACGCGCCATCACAGGAGCTGGCTTGTTGCCGTATGTGAGGATGTCAACAGTTGTTTCGGAACCATAGTGTGTTAGCAGCAAGTCGACAAAATCATGTGGATAAGAATAACGCAGCGCTAGCGATGCGGCGTCATGACCTTGGGATAGCAT
>CAMFKD010000105.1 GCA_945957095.1 uncultured Chlamydiae bacterium | reverse complement strand
TTTAGAAAAGCCTCTCTGTGATCTCGGTGGGCTCTGTGGTAGATTCTCAGTAAAAATCTGCGAAACAGTACATTTTAACCCTCTTATTTTTAACTAAATAAGGTACAGCGGAAATTGCTGGTCGAACACGCACCCGTTTGTTTTGGGTACAATTTGCCAAGATAAAGCAATCGTCCTATCATAAAAGTAGACAGTGCAACTCACCCAAGGAGTCTACTATGAAAAAGATAGGAATATTACTTAGTGTTAGTTGGTTACTCGTGTCGGCTCCAGTGATGTTAGCTGCCCATGGTGGCGGAGGCGGCGGCGGCAGCCACGGCGGAGGTGGCGGAGGCGGCGGCAGCCACGGCGGAGGCGGCGGCTGGGGTGGTGGTGGCGGTAGCCACGGCGGAGGTGGTGGCGGCTGGGGGGGTGGCGGCGGTAGCCACGGCGGAGGTGGTGGCGGCTGGGACCACGGCAGCGGTTGGGGACACGACGGTAACTGGGGACACGACGGTAACTGGGGACACCACGGCGACTGGAACGGCTGGGGCTGGGGTGGTTATGGTTGGGGCGGCTATGGCGACGGCAACTACTATTATTACTACCCTAATGATGGCTATTATCAAGGTTACTACTATGACCAACAGCCTCAAACGATCTACATCCAACAATCTGGACAACAAACACAGCAGCAGCAAGGGCAACCTTCCTTTGCCGTGACACTGGACAATGCGACAGTCAATGCCGGTGAACCTATTACCATCCACGTTAAACCCGCCAAACAGACACCTGTGACAGTATGGTGGAGCATCGACGGCGGTAAAACATGGCGTGAAGGCGGCACAACCATCGCCTACTCAACGACAACTCCAGGCCCTGTCACCTTTATGATTGCTCTGCGAAACCCTGCTGGCCAGCAATCTGATTCGCAGTCTGTGACAGCTACAGTCCAAGGCGCAGCAACCAAGTAATGGACAATATGAGGTAATGGACTCAATGGAGAAGTCCATTAGAGGTAATTGCAGAAGTCGCTTTTGAGGGCGAATTTGATGATTTTGACGTCGGTTCGGTTTCTCGCAAATCGACATATCCTGTTAGGCATAGGCGATTTGCGAGAAATCCGAATCCGACGCCAAAAGCGCAGATTCGCCCCAAAATGGACTTCTGCAATTACCTCATTACGTCTATTGCGTCCATACTGTCCAAGGAAATGACTGCTTCTTGACATTAAGGTTGGAAGACGCCACTCTTGATAAATGTGATGAAACCTATCTACGCTGAATGAGAGTTTCGCAGTGCCGTTAGCCTATTTCCAACTTGCCGCAGACTACCTCCTCTATATCTCTGCTATCTTGCTCCTCCTAGGCAGCATCTGGCTAAGCTTTCGCACCCGCTTTGTCCAGGTGCGCCTGGTACCAGAACTCATCAAGATGCTCAAACCTTCCTCACGTAATCTGAAGAAAGAAGGCCAGCACACCATCCCCCCTTACAAAGCCCTTCTAACCGCTATGTCCACAACGCTAGGCATCGGGACAATCGTCGGGCCTGTCATCGCCATTCACCTGGGTGGACCAGGAGCCCTGCTCGGCTTCCTGCTCGCAGCCTTCTTCGGCTGTGCCGCCACCTACACCGAAGTCAACCTCGCGATCCAATATCGCCAGCGTTCGCCCGACGGCGTCATCAACGGCGGCCCTATGCAATATCTGAAGCATATCCTCACTCCCGCTGCAGGGTTGTGGTATGCTGTCTTCTGCGGTATCCTCATGGTCGTCTGGTGTGGAGCCCAATCCAACCAAGTGGCGGCTATCCTCGACTCGCCACTACTGGGAAGCTACCGCATTCCCAAAGCACTAACTGGCGCTATCATTGCTGCCTTCATCCTCATCCTATTGACAGGTGGCATCAAGAGAATTGGTAATTTCTCTGCCAAGCTAGTCCCCACGATGTTCTTTCTCTACCTAGGATCAAGCTTGTGGATCATCCTATCCAACGTCTCTCAACTTGGCGAAATTCTAGGTATTATCTTTGAAGCAGCATGGAGTCCTTATGCCATGGCGACAGGAGCGATAGTAGGTGGTCTCTTCAGCTCATTGCGCTGGGGGATCTTTAAAGGCATTCACGTGACAGAAGCAGGTATCGGCACTCAAGCGATTCCGCATTCGATGGCGGAGACCAAAGACCCCGTCTCACAGGGTGCCCTGGCGATGCTGTCAACTTTTACCGCCGGAGGCATCGCCTTTTTGTCTGGAATAGTAGCGTTGCTAACAGGCACATGGGAAGATCCTACTCTGCCCTTAGGCATGAGCATGGTCGCAGCGTCATTCCAACTCTACTTTTCCTCTATCGGAACCCTCATCATCGCCATCTGCGCCATTCTCTTTGGCTTTGGTACTATCCTAGGCAACAGCTTCAACGGCAGCCAATGCTATGGCTATCTCACCCATAACCGTGGGTTCCACTACTACTTCATCGTAATCGCCGTGATGGTCTTCCTAGGTTCCTTAGCAGAGGTCACTACTGTCTGGGCCCTCACCGACATCATCTTAGCCCTCATGACTCTCCTGCATATGACCGGCTTGGTTGTCTCTACCTACCAACAGCGCAGCCCCTCCCGCTAAAAAATGAAAACCAGCCTAGCGAGTGCTGCCAAAAGCAGTAGAGCGGTCAACCTTTGCCCATACGATCTTTTCATATTTGATTTCATGGTGCTGCCTAGGGTTGTCAACAAAAGCATCCCATACCGCTTTGATGATCGTTGGGTCCATCGTCTCCACTGCGGCTACCTTAATGGAGCGCTGCGTTGCCTCTAGCTTTAAGTCTGCACGCAACGCATCTGTGACAGTGATACCGGAATCCTTTAACAGATTAAAGAGACCATCACTTTTGAATGCAATCGCAAACGGCTTGTGGTCACTCCCATAAGCGACGGCAAACAGCTCTATTTCACCAACCTTAGCAATCTGATAAAATGCGGCTTGGTCCAATCGCGAAGCGTCAAAAGCTGTATCCATATCCCCTCCCCCTACTCCTCACCTTCACCTTTCATTCCCAGATCGGCTCGAGCCTGTCGCAATTCCAAGTTTGTACGTATACCTGGACCCATTTCTCCCAACGCCTGCTCACGCCCTGCAAATGCCGCTTCAATGGCTTGTGTCAACTTAGCCTCGTCTATGGCCTCTAAAGGTACACCAGCACAGTAGTCATTGTAAAGTATTTCTATAGGGCTTTCATCCCGCGGGAAAAGCCTATCCTTCATCGCCGCTATCATATGCAGAGACTTCCCTAACCCAGCTCCTACCTGTAAGATCCGACTGGAGAGATAGCTCAGCTTTTGTTGCTCTTCATTGAAGGAAATCGTGACATGCGGACAACCTTGAGAACTAGCCGCAAGCACCTTCACTTCACCCCTAAGAGCAGGAAGCACGTCTTCTTGGTATCTTAGCCCGGCAAGATAACGTGCCGTCCTAGGAGGCAACTGACCAGCGCTAGCCTCCGGTTCTTTAAACCAAGCATTGTGGGCAACTCCTTCTAAGCAAGGGGCAAACCCCTCTTCTGGAATCAAAGTCGGATCAGGATAGACAAGGCCGTTGTCGATAGGCACGACATCGAGAATCTGTGTTTCTTTTCTTAAGAGCATCGTCACCAACAGATGGACATCAAACTCTAACTGCATCTTAGAAGGTGGAATAGGACCGTTTGTCGCTTCCCATGCGGTCAACAGATGCTCCGTCAAACCCGTCACCAAGCTCGTTTCTTCAGCACTTCCAGGAGCGGGAATCTCACCATACAACCCCATGCGACTGCCTACTCGCTCAAGCATCCATCCTGATAACCCTGCAACTTCGCTATCAATGCTCTGCTGCAGTGCCTCCTGTGATACTTGCTTATAAGCAATATTCCCTGCATTGCGGTCTCGCCCTACCATCATCGCATCTAAGATAGCTATCCGCCCATAAACAATAGGCGGAACAAGGCGAAGCTCCTCATTCGTTAGATAGGGCATATCCCGAAGACCATCCACCCAAGCCTGTACAGAGCAAAAATAGCGTTGTTGGGTTGGTTCTATCGTTGACAGCATGTCATAAACATTCCCAGCTAACACCTTGGCAGACTCCACCAAAGAGCCCTCTGAAAAATACTTTGTAGCATTTGTTTCTACACTTTCTCGGATAGCTGCAAGCTCCTGACCTTCAAGCCAAGCGCATTCTGAGAGTCTAGTCATAAAGTTTGCAGGACTATCGGCTTCCATCAAGCAACGCCTGACATCGTCTCTCTGCGTACCAGAACCATCGCTCAATCCACTAGCACACAGTACCCCCACAAGCTCATCAGCCACACGCGTGTACTGCAGCTGCACTAAAGCCTCTACGAATGCCTCTCTGTTGCCAGCAGCACCCACATATAATCTGAGGCACTCTTTTTCACTAATCGTCATCTGTAAATTGTCACCAAATGCTGCAAGAGCCTGACTGCTCGGTCCAAATATGTGATGAGCCAAGCGCAGCGCCACAGTGCTAGGAACATTCGTCGGCAATCCTAATAGAGTTTGAAGGAACGAAGCGAGATGTTCTCCCTGCACCTCTTGTCCTGGCAGTAACCCCCACTCTCGGCATAACCTAGGATTAGGAAGCCTCGGTGAATCTGGTGCACCTAATCCTTGGTTGGCAGGTTTAACCAACGCCACTACTTTCGTTTGTGGACCAGACGATGAAGCTGGAGCGGCTGCCTCAGTCATAATAGACATGCGATAGCTACCTGTCGTTGTTAAGGTGCCACTAGGACTAGGTGTACGTGCGCAACGCTCTGCAGCAGGCTCTGCGCAATCCTCTGACTGTGCAAGCCCAGCAATCCAAGACATCGCCGTACTACGCAGCCCTGATGCCTGAGGACGTCGCAAGAAAGGAGATACCTCCCGATTCACTCTGTCAGCACAATAGTCCTTTGCTATCTGTTTCAACTCCCTATAATCAGAGACGATGTCTGATCCCGCTACACTAGGATCTTCCTGGATGCGATCGAATATCCCTTTAAGAGCAGGGTCTCCGCTTGCAAGACGTGAAAAAAGCCGATGCAGCATTCTCTTATCTTCCGTAGAAAGGGTATGCAACGATACCGTTTTCAGCTGCGTCGCTAATTCCATGAGCGCTTTCGCCGTCTCCTCTGATACCAACTGAGGATCATGCGCCCCGCTTCCCCCCGTCGAAAGAGTGGTGACACGATGCTCTCCAAAGAACCCCCAACGCTGCGTCACACCTAAGTCTCTAAAATCTCTAGCCTGACCCACAGCGACTATCGCTTGACGTGCCGCATCCGATAGATACAATGGTGATGGTTCCGCCATAGTAAGCCTCGTTTATCAATAAGACTTACTTTATTATATTTTTATTTGAATAAATTGACAGCATTTCTTGTTCATCTAGTTGTATCTTTTCAAAAATGCTTGCAATTTTTGATAAAAAAAGCTATCCGTATGTGACAAATTTAACATGGAAGCGATTCAAAATTCGCAAGCGGAGAGTGTCTTATGACATTTTTGAAACTCTATCTTGTCTCTCTAACTGTATTTTTTATAATCGACTTGTTCTGGCTAGGTCTTGTCGCTAAAGATCTTTACAAAGACCAGATAGGATTTCTTATGTCTGATGAGGTCAAGTGGGCTCCCGCAATCTTGTTCTACTGCCTGTATGTGGCGGGTCTCGTATCTTTTGTCATATTACCGGCTTTTCATGAAGAAAACTGGGTGTTTGCCCTATTATATGGTGGATTTTTCGGTCTCGTATGCTATGGGGCTTATGATTTAACGAATCTTGCAACCCTCAAGGGATGGCCAATTAACATTGTCGCCTTTGACCTGCTTTGGGGGATCTTTATCTCGGGAATTACCAGCTTTATCACCTTCTGGGTAGGCTATTATTGGAAAAGTTATTTTATCTAATTATTAACCTAATTTTATACCCCAGAAAACTAAAAAGGTAACTTCTCATTGCTGGCAGATGAGACAAACATGTGTTCCCCTTTGAGCTACTCTCAGTTTCATGATGGTTCTCCCGCATCTCGGACAAGGTTCCCCTTCACGACGAAATACGTTGAGTTTGTACTGATTCCCACCTCTTCTCCCGCTAACGCTAAAATAATTCGCCTGATGCTCCCCTAGTGAAGTTCCTAGATTCTTAATCCCCTTTTCCAGCACTTTCAGAATAGCTGTATGTAGAGCCTGGATTTCCGTATCCGACAAAGTATCTGAAAACCTTTGGGGATGTATTTTAGCCTCCCAAAGAGCTTCGTCTACATAGATATTGCCTAATCCAGAGATATATCTTTGATCTAAAAGAAAATATTTTATTTTACGAGAATGAGAATTTAATAATAATTTAATCGCATTAAAAGTAAATATTTTTGAAAGTGGATCTATACCGATGTTTTTCATTTGTTCCAAGGTCTTAACCAAGTAAAATCTTCCAAATTTACGTTGATCAGCATAATAAAGAATTCTGCCATCGTCCAAATAAAGCCTGACACGTTCATGACGAGAAGGCAAATTAAAAAGAAATTTTCCGGTCATTCTTAGATGGACCAAGAGATAACCCTCAGACAGATGAAAGACAATGTATTTGCCCTGGCGACTAATCCTAATAATTTTTTGATCTTTAATTGCCTGAGAAAATTGACAAGCCGAAAGAGTGTCAATGGTAGGATTCCAAAAAACTGCAGCCCTCAGAATTTTTTTTCCTAATAAGTGAGATTCATTCAATTCCGTAACGATCGTCTCTACTTCAGGCAGCTCAGGCATTTTTTTTCCTAAACAAAGATTTTGTGTCGATATTATATTAAATACTTATTTAAAGAACTTAAACAGCAACACCCTAAACTTGGCGCAAATCAGCTAGAAAAAACTCTCTGCGATATGACTGTAGAAATCCTTCAGAAAGACCAACTATGGAGCAAGCTCTCATGAGTATTAGCTACGCAAAGCATATCTGAAGGTAAACTAAAGGATTTACAACAGTAGCTATCAACCTTGATAGCAAAAATAGTCAGCGAGAATTGCTGATAACCCGCGTTTTCGACTATTCCGCTTGGGTATATAAACCAAACAATTTTTCTAATTTGTCTTTGCGATACTGAAAAATCGCCTCCACCGTTTTTTTTACATAAAGAGAATTGAGGGTCCTTCCTATGCAACCCCCAAATAATTGATAATAAACACTGTCATGTATCAATACTCCATTTGGAATTGGTTCAAAACGATGCTCGTGATGCCACAGCTTGTAGGGTCCGGCGCGTTGTTCATCTATGAAATAATCGGGTTTTTGAATATGTGTAATTTCTGTCACCCATTCTATGGGAATGTTACAGATGGGTTTTATCTTATAGTGAATGATTTGACCTGCGTAAATTGTGACATCTTCATCATTCAGAATTTCAAATCCAAGATGTTCTGGGGTGATGATCTTCAAATTTTTTGGGCAAGAAAAAAAATTCCAGCATTCTTCAAGAGAAAGGGGAAGTTTCTGCGAATAAAAGAGGGTGTGCATATCTGGAGCTTAAAAGAAGTTCTGATTAACAGGAAATAAAAAAATAGCTCGAATGATTGACATCTGATCAGCAATTCCCGCAGGGAAATTGCATGAAGAAAGGCCTTGTTGCATAAATGACAACAAGGCCTGTGAAATCGCTGAGAAAGAACGAGATAGAGAGGCGACTATTGAGCGGTATTTTCAGCTTTTTTTCGTATATTATGTATTAATGCACCAAGCCCACAAGCGGCTCCTAGTGTCATGGCAGTCCAAAAAGGGATTTGCAGGTCTTTCTCGCAGTGAGATGTCCATTGGCCCAACTTCCCTAATACGGCATCGTGTGCTTGAGCAGCCTCACTAGATGGGTCAAGCAAATTTGGCACGATGGGTTGAACTTGACCAAAAGATGTTAGGCAGATCATTTCGCCTAACAAACCTCCAATGACTAACCCAGTGAATGCGCCTCCAGCAACTTTGCCTCCAACGGCCTGCAAACTACTTAACATATAACCTCCAAAAAAAAATCAACAGTATTCAAAAGTCAAAATCTAGACTATCAGAACATGGTAATTAGCCACTATTAAGATCGTATAAAGGCAATAGTCGTAGGGTGTTGTTGCATAATTCAGCACTGAGCCAGTGAGATCAGCAGCAATTTCTGCT
>CAMFKD010000104.1 GCA_945957095.1 uncultured Chlamydiae bacterium | reverse complement strand
TGTTGCGGTCGTAGAGGGTACGGCCATATTCGTCTACGGCAAGACTCGTTTGGCCGCCGTAGGGTAGGTGTGCACGTGTGTCTGTGGCTTGTAGTGATGAGGACGCTATGCAGCTGGCCATCAGCGCGGCAGCGAACACATAGCGGAGTAAGGATTGCTTCTGCATCGTCTATTCCTTGTGTTGGATTTTCTCTCTAAGCTTCTGTAAATCTTGTTGCAAATCGATGTTGTCGGGGAACTCAACAACGAGTTGCTCTGTTAACTTTAGGGCACGATCCCACTGTTTATGTGTATAGGCTCTGCGGGCGAGGTACAGTTTAGCTTCGAGAGATTCGTTTTCGATAGAGCTATAGAGGGCGTCAGCACGCTGAATATCCCCTTGTTTGAGGGCGATACGCGCCAATGTTTCCTTACCGAGGACATTGTCAGCGAGAGGTGGGTGAGTCAAAATAGTGTCAGTTGCCGCGCCGTAATCTTTGCGCTCTAACTGGGCTTGGCTGATCAATAAAGCTGCTTTGAGGCCGATGACGTTTTGCTGATGCGATACCTTCTTCAGTATTGCAATCCCTTCTCTGTCACTGCCGACGGCGAGGAAAAGCTCACCCGTCAGAAGGGTTAGAGATGGGGTACTTTTCTGTTTGACGGCAAAGCGTAACGCCGATTCTGGGCCTTGCGTGTGGCGTAAGGCTTGGGTATAGGCAAAGGCAACCCAATCAGGAAAGGTATCAGGAACGCGTTCTGGCATGGGGAAGGTCAATGCTGCTTCAAACCACCCACCGGCTAGAAAAGCAGCTGGGAAAGCATAGTCGCTAGTGAGTAGGCTGCGTATCTCATCAGGGATGTTTTCTGCTGGTAGGCCAGGGGGGGAATGACGTGCCAGATCAGCCATCTGAGTGAAGAATTGATGAGAAGCATCACTGTTTATGGTAGGGGCTGTGCCCTCTGGAGTATTGGAAGGGGCTATTTTGTCGATATGGAGGATGCCATAACGGCGGTAGGCCAGGATCTGCTGTAGAGTGCTCTGAAGCTGTGGAGCCCAGTTAGTGGCATGGAATGTGTTAAAGTCTAGTAATTCGGTTGCTTTTGCTTCCTGCCCACGCAGTAGAGAGCTTGCTAGACGCAGCCAAAATGTCTCTTGGCATTGACGTAGGAAGGCTTCACCATTGGGAACATGGCGGAAGGTGGCTTCATCCCAAAATTGACCGGGTGGCAGGGTATCCAGAAAGGCGATCAGAGGAGCCAGAGTACCTGTTGTCGGTGGCTGTTCTTTGGGGAACTCTTTCAAAGGAACCGTCATTCGCGTCCAGAAGAGTGTCTTGAGCCATAATGGATTACTGTTAGCTAGGTGCAATCCTTGGCTCCATGTCTCTATGGCCAGGTCGTAGTGGTGGTGTCGTCGGTAGAACTCGCCTAACTGTAGAATCAAAAGAGGGTTGTTAGGGTCCTTGTGGATGGCACTGAGATACTCTACCCGAGCCAACGCCGGTTTGTTGATGGCTTCAAGGATTTGCGCCCGGTAGGTCGTAATGACGCTGTTTTTAGGGTCTTTGACCAAGGCTTCGCTGAGTAGGTTCCACGCTGTTGAGAGGTTTTCGGTTGAGGCTAGCAAAGCGAGGCGTACAAGCCTGTCGGTGTCTTCTGGGCCTGAAAACGTTTTGGATTGCAGCAGGGCTTTCGCTTCGTTGCGTCTATCTTGAAGTAGAAGTAGATCGGCATTAAGCACTAGCCAAGCGGCTTCCTTATTTGCCTTACCACTCCAGTTATTGCGTAGAGCAATATATTCGCTGATATTCTTCTGCGAAAGTAACGCGGCAGCTACCAGCAGCGCAGCTTCTTCGTTGTCGCTGACAGCTCGAGGAAAGCGTTCATAAAGTGCTGTGAGGGCGATTACATCTTTTTCCGTCGCTAACGCATCAACGACGATGGGGAGCCAATCAACACCATCGGGTTTTGTAGCAGACAGCCGGTCGAGGTACGGGCGGGCGATGAGCAATGCCGCTTGCGGTTTTGACTGCGCTAGGAGGTCTTTCGCTTGGTGATAGTCGAGGTTTTCTTGTTTAAATTGCTCTTGGTGTGCAAGATACAGCGAAGTTCCACCCAAGAAGGCCCCGACGATAGCCAACACAGCTGCTATGACGATCAATTTTCGCATGCTTATCTCGCTAGAGTATTCACTTAGATGTTGTAACTGAAAACCTGTTTTACTTCAACGATAGCTGTTTACCAAGCCAACGGACGAGAATGTGCAGATCGAAGCGCACTTTTTCATGGGCAGCATAGTAAGTTTCAGAAGCAAAGCGCTCTGATTCAGAGGGTTGTTCTGTGTAATCAACATCTGTTAGAGCTATCAGTCCCACTTTTGTTTTGTGGTAGAGGGGCTGCCAGTCTGGCAGCAGCCTTTCCAATTGATCGATTGTAAGAGGATGAATGCCAACAAAATGCAGCTCTCCCTTCACCACATTTGCCAGGGCGGGAAGATGGGAGGCATAGTTCCATACTTTTGCTGCAATCCAGCTTTCAGGTCTTTCGAAGCTAAAGAGTTGAAACGTTGGCCAAGGTTCGTATTCTTTGAGGATGGGTAGCTTAGCGATGGAGGTTGTCTTGAGGTGCCATAACAGCACCATAGGGAATAATACTGGAGCTAGGACTAGTAAAATGGCGAGAGCGATTAGGCGTTCACTGAAGGCAAACAGTTGCTGACTCAAGGGTGGTGGTTGAAGGTTTGCTAAGATAAAGTCGTTACTGATTTTGACAGCAGTTTCTAGCGATAGATTGATGAGCGTATTGCGATCAATGATGCTGTCACGTATTTCCAAGCCCTTTCCGACGTAGCTGCGCTGGCACACGATGGAATTCTCAATGGTGGTCTCTCGGTCCACAATGCAGTGGTTTTCGATGACAGCGTTGGGGCCAATGACAGCACCCTCTAAAATCTGACAGTTGTCTCCGATGAAGGCGGGTGCCGTGACAACGGCGGTCGGGTGTATCGTTGTCGCACGCGACAGCCAGACGCCTGATTCCACCATCCTAGAGCTACTAGGGAAAACAGCGCTAGAGGTACGCTGCTGGATGAGAGCATTGTTGGCTTGCTGCCAGCCTCCAAATGTCAGAATCTTCATGACAGGGTCTTTGGTAAGCTGTCGATGGTGTTCCCCGATGTAATCGGGTAGGCTATCATAGCTAACATCAGGTGGCACTCGGCTTAAGGCTCCGGGAGAGACTAGTCCCCATCCCGTCCACTCTTGTTCATGGTTATAGAGCAGCAGCGGTTTGGTATGACCGCTCGTACGCAGTTTCTGCGGATTAAAGGGAGGTAAGATATCAGCACGCCCTAATAACACCAGAGCGTCTTTCCATCCTCCTGCCGCTGGACCCAAGATAGTGAAAGGCTTTAAAGGGTCCCGTGACAGATGATAGGTGATCTTGATGCCCCATCGCGATCCTTCTTCCAAGATCTCTTCGATTTGCTCTGGAAGATGACTCAGGACAAGCTCTACCTTCTGAATACCGTGGTGCGCCAAAAATTCGATCACGTGGACGATCACTGGTTTATCCACGACTCTGAACAAAGGGGTAGGGCGATGTCGAATCAGGGGCATTAGCTCAGGACTAAATCCTGTAGCGTTTAACACCGCCTTCATCGTTAATAAGCTCCTTTTCCCAGAATGACCGCTGGAATCGTCCTGAGTAAAATGATGATATCCACCCATAAGCTCTGGCTTTGAATATACTGTAGATCCAGATTCACCTGCTGCTCAAAGGGAATGTCGGAGCGGCCGCTGACTTGCCAGATACAGGTTAAGCCTGGAACAATATCGAGACGGCGGCGTTGGGCTAAGTTGTATTTGGCGACCTCTTCGGGAAGGGGCGGTCTTGGTCCTACAAGCGACATATCCCCCTTTAATACACACCACAACTGTGGTAGCTCGTCGAGGCTAGTACGTCGGATGATGCGGCCGATCCAAGTAACCCTAGGATCATTTTTCATCTTAAAGGTGATCGAATCACCATGTTGACTTTTGTTAGCTAGGGCGGCTTTCCGCTCTTCCGCATCGAGGTGCATCGAACGAAACTTAGGGAAGCGGAACTCGCGTCCCCACCTACCGACGCGTGTAGAGACATAGAGAATGCTGCCACCGTCTGTGAGCTTGATCGCCAAGGCGATGATAAGTAGGAGAGGGCTGAGCAGGACCATTAACACAAGAGAGAGGACGATATCGACCAGGCGTTTAAAGATTTTGGCGCCGGTCACCACAAAGACCCAACTGTAGCGTTTGCACAGGTATCGCCATCGCTGCAATGTCGTTGGCGCTTCAGCATATTGGCGGTGGAGCTCAGCGATCAACTGCTGACGTGCCTTTCCCGATAGCGTGGTGCGATTGGTCATGGGTTGTACTAGGCCTTAGGTGCTTGAAACGACCTCAGTGCCTCCTCAGGAGAGTTAAAGATCTCGAAAATCTTATGCATGCAAACCAATTCAAACATGGTTCTAATCGTCCTGTTCATACCAGCTAGCTTCAGGTCTCCGCCTTTGCCATGTAATGACTTAAGGATAGAGAGAAAAGCTCCTAAACCACTGCTATCAATAAACTGTAAGCGGTGCAAGTCAAAGATGGCGCGGCTGATGCTTTCATTTTCAAGCAAATCTACGACTTTTTGTTTGAAGAAGGGTGTTTCCCTTGCGTCTAAATGTTCACCTTCGAGCGTGACAATTAGGATTCCATCTCTCGTGTCGTGTGATATCTCCATTGTACCCTCTTCTAAACGGTATTTCTTATATATTTTAAGGTGGTTCCAACCTTTGTCTGACTCTTTTCGCGCGTAGATGACTTTGTCGGCTATCTCCTTGACAATGTACCAACCGAAACCATTAGGTCGATCACCGGTGAAATTGGGGTCTGCGACTTCAGAAGGATCGAAGACAGTACCTTGGTCGCTTAACTCTAAAACAATACCCTCATCCTGCAGCTCGCCGCGCAGAATAATCTCCCCTTTACTGTTTCTATAGCCGTGAGAAACAATATTGCAAAAGGCTTCGTTGATTGCAAGTTGCAGCTCTTCATTTAGCCTTTCCCTATCGCCAGGAGCTTGTAAGCAAAGTCTTTGAACAAAATCTCTGACGGCACGAATTTGTGATAGATCGCAGTGGAATTTAGCTGCCATCTCTTTTGAAAACTGTGTGAGTAAGGTGTTTTCAATGTGCACGATAATGACAGTCAAGTCATCGTCGAATTGTGCCTTCCCTGCAAAGGCAATGATCGCATCCTTGATAATGGTGAGCAGCTGGTCAGGACTACAATCATGGTGCTTTTCCAAGAGATTTTTCAATCTCTCCACGCCGAACAGTTCGCCTGAGGGAGCGCGCGCTTCTGTCGCGCCATCTGAGTAGAAAACAAATACATCGCCTTTCTCAAAGCGTGTCATCTTGGCTGTGAAGGTTTCTTCGGGTAAGACGCCGACAGGGAAATTGTCCCCTTTGATCTCTTCTGCGTACCCTAATTTAGTTCGATAATGTAACGGCTTAGACGAGCCGCAGTCCACATAAGTCAATGTTGCCTGCTTGAGGTCAAAGCGGCCGTAAAATAGGCTGGCAAAGTACTCCAATTCTATCAGTGGCGGCGCTAGCTCTTGGTGTACCTTGGTCAGGATTTCTTCGGGACTATAGACATCGTCACGCCAGATCCCATGTTTGTCAAATACTTGTAAGCGGTTGAAGGGGACAGCAAAGCGCGTCAGCTGTGTCTTCATCGCCGTTCCTACTAGGGCTGCTGGAATGCCTTTGCCCATGACATCGCCGATCACCACATCGAAGAGTTGCGGCAAGGGTCTGAAAAAATCATAGAAGTCGCCATCGATCTCTTTAGAAGGCGCTGTGGAGGCTGCGACTTTGAGCCCTGGGAGATCAGTTGGAACATGTCCTAGCAACATCACCTCGTGAATGCGCGCACCCAGTTTAAGCTCTCGGGTAATATTGTCGTGAGCCTTAGTCAACGCGATGTTTTGTTCATTCGTCAGCCGCTGTAACCGTTCATTTTCCTGCAGCAGTCGGCTCTTTTCAATATAGCTACATACCAGCTGTAAGAGAGATGTGTCATCCCAAGGTTTTAAGATAAACTGCGATGCCTGTCCAATGTTGATGGCTTGCACGACGTCATTGAGGTCGCCGCTGCCAGTAAGCAGAATGCGGATAGCATATTTTTGTAAATCAATAGCGTGCCGTAATACTTCGCTACCGCTGATATCAGGGAGTCTCTGGTCGCAGATAATGACTGTTAAGGGAATCCGGCGAATCACTTCAAGTGCTTGTGCACCGCTGCTTGCGGATAGGAGTTCAAAGCGTGGATCGGTTAACGTTTTCTCTAATGCCTTAAGGACCAAGGCATCGTCGTCTATCACCAACACGTTTGCTTTTCTAGGTGTTTCCAGATCAGTATCTAAAAGAACACCGGGTTTTGTCTCTGTCGCTACTGCCATCATTGCGTCCTTTTTTTCTACTCTATAGAGAGAACGTGACTCCCTTCAATTAAAATCAGCGCTTCCCGGGAATTGGTGAATTAAAATCGTTACACTAACAAATATTTTCTTTATAGTAAGGATAAGAAAGGGAGGTGTCTATGGTGGACAAGATAGCCCTCAGCATGAGCCCAAAAGGCGTACAAAGCCAGCAGCAGCAGCAGCGTCTCATTATGCTGCCGCAGATGCAGCAAGCAATCCAGCTCCTTCAGGTGCAGGTGATGGAACTCGCTTCACTGATAGAAGCCGAGATGGAGCAAAACCCTGTATTAGAATATGTCGAAGAACGGGACGGACCTGACCCTGAGCGTGGCGATGCCGACTACGAACCAGAGGATCATTTTAAAGATCAAGACACAACGGCTGAACAGGAGATGCGCTTTGACGAACATGACTTTGAGATTTTAAAGCAGCTTGATGATGATTTTCGCGAGCACTTCTCTGAAAGTGAAAACTACTCGATCAAACGCACTGCAGATGAAGAAAAGCGCCTCACATTTTTAGAGAGTGTTGTCAGTGAAGAGAAAACTCTGTCAGAACATCTCACGACACAGGCGCGCGAGGCTTTTTCAGATATCCGCGACTACAAGATGGCAGAGACACTGATTGGTTATTTAGACGATAGCGGCTTCTTTACAACACCCTTAGCTGAGGTAGCGTTACTACACCAGTATGATGAGCAAGCTCTTAAACATGTACTAACACAAATTCAGGCCTTTGACCCACCGGGTATCGCTGCAACAAGTCTGCAAGAAAGCCTGCTTATCCAACTAATCATCAATCATAAGCAACATAGTCTCGCCTATACTATTATTGAACAATGTTATGACGACCTTCTTCACAATCGTATTCCATTTATTGCCAAAAAGTTACATCGCCAGAACGCTGATGTTTCTCAAGCGATCGATCTAGATATCTCTAAGCTAGATCTCCATCCAGGTGCCATCTATACGAAAGGTCCGCCCCAGCACATCGTTCCTGATGCCACGATTCGTAAGGAAGGAGAGCAGCTCATTGTTGATACCAACGAAGACCCTATTCCTCAGTTCCGTGTTAACAGGCGCTATCTTAAGATGTTGGACGACCCCACCTTACCACAAGAAACAGCTGATTTTATCAAACAAAAAATCGTTTCTGCAAAATGGTTGCTGCGCACCATCGACCAGCGTAACGACACCGTTAGCCGCATTGCGCAAAGCTTAGCGAAGCGTCAGGCGTCCTTTCTGTTGTCGCCAGATGGTAACCTTGTGCCTCTGACAATGAAGGAAATTGCAGAAGAATTGGAGCTCCATGAATCGACGATTGCCAGAGCTGTCAGCAATAAATATGTGAATACCCCAAGAGGTATCCTCCCTCTGCGCAGTTTCTTCACTAGTGCTTTAGGGACTGAAGCAGGAAATGATGTTTCCTCTAGTACTGCTAGAGATTTATTGCGAAAACTCATCGATTCAGAAGACAAAAAACGGCCGTTGTCAGACGAAGCCATCGCTAAGCTCATCAATAAACAAGGCATCAAGTGTGCTAGACGTACCGTTGCTAAGTACCGGGGCGAGCTTGGTTTCGGCAACGCCCAGCAACGCCGCACCTACAGCTGAGCAGCAACGGGATTAACAAAGCTACAAATAAAAGAAAAGAGGCTAATCGTCTGTCTGTCATGAGTCTCGTTGTGAAAGGGATCAGATTAATGCAAAGACTGCAAAGACGCAA
>CAMFKD010000103.1 GCA_945957095.1 uncultured Chlamydiae bacterium | reverse complement strand
CATCAACCCTCGACTAGTCGTCGGCAGCGTCAGATGTGTATAAGAGACAGGTGTGGTTTTACCAACACCACGGGGACCAATTAGCCCGGTCAACCGATTACGCAATTGAAAGGCGGGAAATAGATAACGCGTTTTTGAGACAGTTAACTCATCCAACAGACGGTGAAAAGTTTCATGGATAAAGCGGTACATATGGAGTCTACTCCAGAAAAATGCTCAATATTTTGGAGTCTACTCCAACAACTCTCATGGAGCAAGTCTTTTTAACTTGTTTCAGCAATTTCCGGAAATTGCTGATTTTCAAAATAGCTTCAAAAACGCTATACAAGTAGCTCCGTCGAAAAAACATCTTCCAAAGGAGACATCATGACTCGTTTGATCAGTTGGATTCGATTCACGCTCTGCTGCTTAGCCTGTGTCTGCATGGATAGGGGAGAAGCCAAGATTATCGAAACGGCACATATCGCCGATGTCGTTCCTTTAATCGACGAACAGACTTGGTTTTTGGTCGACTTAGATAACACGCTATTTCAAGGGGCGCAGGCATTAGGTCATTGCCTCTGGTTTTACGATCAGATAGAAGAGTGCCTTGAGCAAGGTATGAGCCGCAACGAAGCGATTCATCAGTGCTATCATTGCCGCGACGGTTGGATCAGAACACAACAAATCGGCCGTGTGAAGCCACTGGAAGAGGATTTTGTCCCCTCCATCCACGCGCTACAGCAACGCGGCATCGTCGTCATGGGTTTTACGCACCGTCACCCTCCTGTTGCAGAAGCAACAGTGCGCCAGGTCACATCGCTAGGAGTCGATTTCACCTTGACAGCACCACATCAAGAATCTTTTGTCATGGCTGCGCAACATCCCATGCTCTATCAAACAGGTATCTTCTTTGCTTCTGACTATAACAAAAAAGGAGATGTCCTCCTTCCCTTTCTCGATAAGCTTGAGCAAAGACCTAAAAAAATTGTGTTCATCGATGACAAGAAAAAGAACGTCGAGGAGTTAGAAGCACCATTGGCCAAAGAGGGCATCGAATACATCGGTGTTTATTACACAGCGATTGACTATGCCGAAAAGGTCTACGATCCCGCCATTGCCAAGTTTCAGTCAAAGTTTCTCGACCAGATTCTGAGCAATGAAGCCGCTACGCTACTGATGGACAGCGGACTGGAATAAGAAACCTGTTTCACAACACCAGTTTAGAGCCGAGTGCCAATCTGCTGTACGACTTGTAGCAAGAGTTGAGAATCGGGACTATCTCTGGAAGTACCATCTGGTTGTTTCGTGACAGCCTGTAAGCCGTCTCGAAGATGTTTAGCTTCTTCTTGATTTATCCGGCCGTTCTGTTGGAGATATTGAATGCCAAACTTTGCCAATTCAAGAGTCCAAGCTATTTCGGTTTGCATCCAAGCCTTATACCCGTTGATGAGTACTTTTGCAGCATCCTGAAAAGCAACAGCATAGTCCCCATTGGCAAGTTTATCGGCAACACGGGACTGTAGTCCTTCACTTAACTTGTAATCTGAATGACGAATAAATGAAGCTGAATCCCTAGCAAGTTCATCACATCCTTTGAGGAGTTTTCTTCCAGTCTCCACGCTCCCATTTAATGCCGTCGGACTTACCCATCTGGTCGTTTCTGCAACTCGCATAATCGGAATGGCTGAATTCTCTAGCCCCTGTTTGTGGACTTCAACCAGCAATGACTTTAAGTCTCCTTCTGAAAGGTTATCATCCACTACTCCTTGATGATGCTGTAAATACCTTTCCACGCTCTCTTTTGGTAATGCACTAACATTCTCCGTACTCAATGTACTTAAAGGGGGTAAATCAGATTGCCCTTCTACCGAAGGAGGTGCGATAGTAACCCGAGCAGCTGTATGGACTGTGGTCAATAATGACTTTAAGTCTCCTTCTGAAAGGCTGTGATCCATCACCCCTTGATGTTCTAAATACCTTTTTACGCTCTCATTTGGTAATGCCCCAATCTCCTCCGCACTCAACGTACGCAAAGGCCGTAAATCAGGCAGCTCTTCTGCTGCAGGAGGGGAAGTAGTAAACTGAGCTGTTTGTTTAGCACCTAAAAGAACAGCTAACCTTTCGACCACCGGCCGAGTCTCTGCGATAAATTTCTGAACATCTTGAATAGGTGCGGCTTGTGTTTCTGCGCCCACTTCGAAATAGGTTTGTTCAAACTCTCTGCTGAGAGCAGGATTGTCTGCTAACACCCCGCGAGCTGGTCTTTCCCCATACTTATCTACAATATCCCCCAGCGCCCCAGAAGCCGAATACAGAAATTTTTCTCCTCCAAAAATTTTTTCATACTGATAATTTCCCGCACGCATCAAAGTACGTAATTTCGCTAAATCTGAACTTAGGATGTTAGCTAAATTAGAACGGTAAGAAGTCGTTAGAGAGGGATCGAGTTGCTTTAGGGCATCAAAACCAGAACGCCGTTGACTAGAGGATGCATTAATTAACATCGCTCGAGCTTCACCACTTAGACGATCAAACTGTTCTTTAGCTTCAACAAATTTCTCGGGTTGCGACCGCATCTGTTCCTTAGCCGCACGCATCCCATCCAGCTTCTCTCGAAATTGTGCACGATCATATGAAGGAGGTGTTTTCCAAGCCGTCACAATTTGTAAAATATCACGACTCACATTTTGAAATGTTTGCTTCTCAGCTTGCAGCTTTGCCACCTCAGGCGAATCGGCCCCCTTAACCCGCACAGCCTCCTCAATGGCATCGTCAAACTGATCTGTGGTCATCTGCATAGGCTTGCTAGCTGTAAAGCCTGAAAGTGGAAGCCTAGAGCCTGCATCCTCACTTTGGCTGTCTTCGTCTATATCCACCCCACCAGAAACTAACTGCATGTCACCAACGGTACCCCCGTAAGGACTCGAAGGCGCAGCAACGGAAGACGACATGCCTTCGGTGCTTTGATCATCACCTTCGACGTATAATATCAAGGGAGACTCTGGCGTTGAGATTGCTGTTAGCGGTGGTGAAAGGACTAGCGGAGGAGCGGTTTCCTGGTCTTCCTCTTCAAAGATCGAGCTTGTCACTCTGGAAATGGGTGATGGCGGCAACCGGCGAAGCTCCATGCCTCCGTGATTGCTAGAGCTTGGTTCATGTCCCAATGGATGTGGGTCCGGATGAATACTGCTACTCGAAGAAGAATCAGCCCTCGAAGCGGTGTCGATACTTGCTTCCTTCGATAGCCCACTTACATTGTGTGATCCCATGTTGCGCAGCCGGTTAAGAAATCTCCCTCCGAGAGACAACCTAATTTTATCAACACGAGGCTCCTTAATTTCACCTACGTGCCCAGGAGGTGGACCTTTACCTGCAGTTTGACGAATCGCATCATATCTATAGTCACGGTTTAATCCACCACCTGAAACATTACCTGAACTGTTCATATCAACCTCAGGAATTTATACTATCTCATAGTAATTATAATAAAATTAACGATTATTTAAAAAAAACAAACTAACATTATACATATTTTTCCATTGAAGCTATACAAACGTTAATCTATGATAGGTAAGGAAGGGGAATTCAGAGTATTTATTCACCATAGAGAACCCTGAGATCTATTCGCTTCTTCTCACTGGTCTCTGTGGTTCAGTGTTGAATACGTACAATTCAAAAGGGGCTGTCTCTTATGATTTCCGATAATACATCACCTATTCCTCCTGGTTACACCCCTGCGGTACCGGCTGGCGGAAGCAAAAAGCCCACAACCCGACCCGTCTCAGAAACCGAGATTAACACAGCTTTTGCTCATGTCATACAAGCAAAACAGATGACAGAGGTATCGAAAGAGGACAACGGGATTCTAGTCGGCTTTTTTCGGAATCGGGCACGCCATGCCGAATGGCTGAACAAACCTGAGAATGCTGAGACATGTGATAAACTTCTGCGAGCTATTACTAGACTTTATATTTTGAGCGATACCGTAGACCCCGGCCACCAATGCGATCACACGTCGCAGTCGATTGGCAAAATCTTGCAAAGCCACTACACGGACCTGGCTTCCAGAACCCCCGACGATCTCCTATTAGTGACTGATGACGGCACGAAAATTAACGCATCAGCTTTGCTACTCATGCATGCCTCCAAGACATTCGATAAGGTCTTGACGAGTCGCTTCGATGAAGGCGAGCGTCTGTTTACACACTACCCCGTTGTAAAAGACGGTCCTCCCATCCCCATTCGCATTCACAAAGTCTCGGCTAATGCTCTGGCTACATTTGTCACCTTTTTGAAAACTGGCCAACTTCAGCACGATCACACCTTTACTGCAGATGAACTTCGAGAATTAGTCGAGAATATCCCGTATTGGGAGCTATCTTCTCCGACACAGCAAGCCGCACTTAAGGGGCTCCTATTGGAACACATCATCAAAAGCGCTTTAACACCCGAAACAGCACTCGAATGGTATGGCATTGCTTCCACACCACCGAATGATTGGCCTGAACTACGAAACGCATGCCTTACTACCTTGCGTACCCTGCATAGTGCCGACGACCTAGAGGAATTGCAGATAGCTATCATGGAGTCCTACTTTAGTGAACCACAACGCGCTTCTCTGCTGCGCTCTGTTATCTCCCAAGTCACGCTATATCTTGATGGGACGACACTAGAGGAAAAGCAACGCTTGTATCGTCTACTCAGTCTCTATGGCGCAACAGAGCAGGTGACCGCGTGCGTCGCTTCCATGATTGGCCCACTCAGTGATGAAGCGCTTTTTGCTGCCTTTGGTGTCGATGGCCCGCCACCAGTTGAAGGAGTGCCGCAAGAGCAGGTGATCCGTTGTTATAAAACGATGCTAGCAGAACGCCTGAGGCTCTGGACGCTCATCTTAGGAAACTGGAATGGCGATGCCGCTAGTCGTACGCTGAAAGGGCGAAAGAAAGCGGGCTTGTTTGCCGGAAGGGAAACTCTGAATGAACGAGCCAAAGCAGGTCTTGAGCGATGCCTTACCTTGCCTTCACTTCTGGTTGACCAAGAGCTCATTTCTCATCTCTCTCCTCAACTTCAGGCTTGGTATCAGCGTCAACGTCAATCTTAACGATAAACGTCCTTGCGATGATCGACGTTTACAACGATGACAAGTACCTTGGCATCGTAGATTTCATAGATAATACGGTATTTTCCAACTCGAGTTCTATAGGCATGTTCCCGTCCAGATAATTTCACACTTCCATGATGCCTAGGCTCTGTTTGAAGCAGATCTATCTTTTCCAAAATTTTATTCACATACTGTGGTTCGATGCTTTTTAACGGTACATGTTCACCTAGTCCAGCAAAACTGAAAATGATGAGATTAAGCGACATATGAAAACGAAAAAACCGAGTAAATAGCCAGAAAAGCCTATTTACGAGGTTTTTTCGATTTTCAGATGCGCTTAAGATCTTCGTTTTCAGTCTGCTGGACTAGGTGAACATGTACCTTTAACGATTTCTTCGCAGAAGCGGCGATTTGAACCTGATACTTCATGATCGTTATATCCAGTCCAATTCTCTTTTAACTTCAGCCCAAGGCTGAGCATTTTTTCTCTCTTCTTCGGTAACTTGCTCTAAAGCTTTTACATCTAACTCATCTTCATACGCTTCAATACTTCGGATAACTGCTTGATTCACGAATTCTTTTATTGATACCCCCTTCTTAGCACACGCCATTTTCAAATACACGTATTCTTCAGCGGGAAATTCAACGCTTAACTTCTTATATTGCTGCTTATTCATAGTACAGCTCCTTGTTACCCTCTTTTTCGCAAACCCTCATTTGCGCAAAACGTGCTCATCTGTCTAATCGTAGCTTCTCAAAAAGTCCTGATACGTGATGACCTAGCGAGCTGAGACAACCTGAGGTAATTGCAGCAGGTCAGCGCGCCAGGACTTTTAAGGAATCTCCATGTGATGTCTGATATGCAGGGGGGGGGGAAAAGAAAGTGGCCAGAGCCGGAATTGAACCGGCGACACAAGGATTTTCAGTCCTCTGCTCTACCAACTGAGCTATCTGGCCTCAGTACCCCGATACGATAGGGGAACTGAGGCCATTTTTGCAATGCTTATTTTCTTATCGGACAGCACCTACGCTTCGTCGGTAGCTTCTCAAAAACCTGCCGCGCTAACTTGCTGCGCTGGCCATTCTGGGCGTTTCGCTCCTCAGAAATAGCTGACGCTATTCCCTCGTCGCGAAACGCCCAGACTGTCTCAGCTCGCTAGGTCATCACGTACCAGGAGTTTTTGAGAAGCTACCTTCGTGGATTAGCCTGCGTGGTCTGTTGCGACTGGTTATGTAGAGAGATCATATCTTGGAGAACCTGAGTAGCCTCATGAACCTGATAGGCGTTGATGTCGAAGTTAGCGAGGTCGATCTCACTACTTTCGATTGGCTGGTTAGCGGCTAACTCAGCAAGACGTTTCAGGAACAGTTGATACTGTGGAGAACCACCAACGCGTTCTTCACTACGGCGTTTAAGTTCTGGCACCATACTCTGCCATACGGTCTCCTTAGCTTGCAGCACGGGTAAGTAGTGCTCCTGGTACCAACTTCTAGCACGTGGGTCAATGTCTTCTAGATTATCTTGATACTCCGATGGCACGGCATCATCGTTGGCGACAGTGCCATCTAGATAGCTTTCACCAATCGCTAACTGGCTATATTCGCCTGGCAAAGGAATATCGGCGAGAACGCCACGCAGCTGGGTGGTATGGCCAGAAACAGTGTAGTACTTACCGACAGTAACTTTGAAGTACTCACTAGCATTACCTTCCGTTACCGTCTGAGCTTGAATCGTCCCTTTACCATAGGTGTGAGCGTCTCCAACGACAACAGCTAAGCCGTAATCTTGTAGCGCTGAAGCCACGATCTCAGCTGCAGATGCCGTCAGTTTAGAGGTGAGGACAACCAATGGTCCTGTATAAGCAGCGGTACCATCAACGTCACGGTAGATGTGCTCTTCGCCATTGTTGTACTTTGCCATGACAACCACGCCACTAGGCATAAAGAGACCGGCCACTTTGACAGCTTGGCTGAGGTAGCCACCACTGTTGTCCCGGAGGTCCAAGACAAGACCTAACACCTTACCTTGCTTCTGAAGTTTGACGATGGCATCACTGACATCTTGGGCCGCACTGATGCCTTTAGGACCTTCATAGAAGGCATGTAATGTGATGCGACCGATAATGCCATCTTGGTACTTCTCAAAGCTGGTGTCAACACGGTCACTATTCACTACGATCATCTCGGGTTTCAGCGTGACATAGATGTCTTTGACAGCTCCGCTCTTATCCTTCCTTTGCAGCTCAAGAGAAACAGGCTCGCCTTTTCCATGATCTCTAACACCATGCACAACCTCTTGCAGAGTCAAGCCCATGACAGGATGGCCGTTGACCTGTAGGAGGCGGTCGTGAATCATGACTTGTCCACTACGCTGTGCAGGGCTGTCAGCCATCAGATCAGAAATGACAAAGCCATCGATCACTTCGCTAATGACGATGCCAACACCCTCATAGCCCTTCTCTAAGCGCATCTTCATGTCCTGAGCCTCTCCATTGTCGAAGAAAGAAGAGTGGGCATCGAGGCTCTTAGCCAAAGCTTTCAAAATGTGCATCGAGAAGAGGTTATCCTGCTCAGAAGCAGAAAGTGGTTCGCTATGGGCGCCAGTATAGAGATAGTCGCCTTCGCTCTTCTGCAAATGGCTTTCAAACTTAGCTGTCACGACATCTTGATGCTTCATCACATCTTTGACACCGAAGCGATCCATTTGTGCCATGGCGTAATCGACAAACTGATCTTTCAGACGATGGACAAGCTCACGCTCATCTCGTGCAAAACTGTTTAAATTGCTTTCCCCTTCAACGCTAAGATCATGTTCGTAGCGCTGCGCAGCATCTTGATAGAGGGATGTTCGCTCGGAATCGCTAAAATGACGCAACTGCCTAGCACGGAAGATGCCACGTTGCATAGCATCATTAAGCTGAATAAAGAGGGTATAATTATCATTTTGGTACTGCTTCACAGCTTCGGCTAGCTGCGCTGTGCTCATATTGATAAAAGGCTGGGCTTCGCTATCTAATAGGTAGACATGGGAGGGGTCAGCGGCATTGATATAGTTTTTAAGCGCGACACCCAAGGTCTCTGGGGTCACCGTCCGCTGCCCAATATGCTGCTCGAGCATCTCTGTCACTGTCTCTTATACACATCTCCGAGCCCACGAGACGTAGAGGAATCTCG
>CAMFKD010000102.1 GCA_945957095.1 uncultured Chlamydiae bacterium | reverse complement strand
GTGGACCCCAAGCATTAGACAGAATAGCGTTTTGAAAGCAGTCCTAACATCCTGACTCCTAACTCTTCTCTAAAAAGTGAAAGCGCGAGCAAGCTCGAGCACTCCATAGCTTCGCTTCGCTCAGCAAAGAGACCAAAGCCTCGCTACGCTCGGCGAAGGAATGTTAACGGCTTTCGCAAAATAGAGGCACTTCTGCCGCCAGCTGCTGGTAGAGGGGACAGCTTTGCAAGAGCTCTCTATGGGAGCCTGAAGCGATGATGTTGCCAGCTTCGAGGACATGGATGACATCAAAGGTTTCCACAGTGGAGAGGCGATGGGCAATGGCAATAATGGTCTTCTTGCCTGCCATCTCTCGAATGGCTTCTGATATGATGCCCTCCGAAATGGTATCCAGCGATGAGGTGGCTTCATCAAAGATCAAAATCTCCGGCTCGCGATATAGGGCCCTAGCAATCCCAACACGCTGCTTCTGCCCTCCCGAGAGTTTGATACCTCTCTCTCCAACATGGGTATCCACTCCTATCGGCAAAGATGTGATAAAGTCGTCTAGGTGAGCCATTGTAATGGCTTTCTCCAACCGCGCGATGTCAATGATGTCCTCTCCAAAGGCAATGTTCTCCGCTATGGTTCCATCAATGAGAGCGACATCCTGAGGGACATAGCCAATCACATGTCGGATTCCTATCAAGCTGTCAACATGATTGCCATCAATCGCAAAGTGACCAGTCGAGGGAGATAGTAAGGATACGATGAGGTCCACCAAGGTGCTTTTTCCACCTCCTGAAGGTCCGACAAATGCCACAGAATGGCACTTGCTGATGGTAAAGGTGACATCCTGTAATACTGGATTGTCACGATCATACGAAAAGGAAACGTGATGGAAGGCAAGGGAATGCTCGAAGGGTATGTTAACGCGTTCTCCGTGAGATTCGGTTGGAACAACATGCAATTCATGGTCTAAGCATTCCAGAGCGGGAATAAAGGCCTGCATCTGGATACGCTGGGCCACCACAGCGTTAATCGAGGGAAGCAGTCGTCTCCCTACAGCACCAAAGAAGAGCATGGGGGCCAACAGATCTACTACAGGCCGTCCTAATGCCATATAGGCCACTACAATACCTAACAATACTGTCAACGCGATGTATTCAATCCATACGACAGGCAAGGTGGGATAGTAGACGCATACTTCATGTGCTTTAGCCAAACGCTGCACATAGCGTTGAAAGACTCCTATAAAATAGTCTTTCTTCTGATAAATCTTGAGCTCTTTGAATGTCAGAAGGGCATCACTAATGGTCTGATAGAGAACAGGAACAACGCTTTCTTTTTCTTGTCCAGCCCATCGCTGAGGGTCCTTCACCAGGCGATGCATGGCGATGCCAACCAGTGAAAACAGGACAACAATTCCAACCGATAACAGAGGATATTCAAAGAGGATCAAGACGACCAAGAAACAAGTGACCAATGCGCTAGAGAGATATTTTAAATACTGCACCAGTGCGTTAGAGCATTGATCGATGGTATTGGTGCAGTTCTTAATGTAAATGCCTGTATTGCCTTTGAGAAAGGTTTGATAGCTTTGTGAGAGATAGAGATCAAATAGCTTCTTAGCTTTACAGTGATAAAACTCATACGGAAAGCGGGCTGTTTCCCAATTGACAAGAACTTGAAGGAGCGACTTTACCGCGATAGCAATAAAGAAGAGGACTGTTAAACAGATGACAATCTCCAACGCTGTGAGGTCCCAACCGCTGTAGGTGTTGACCCACTGTACAGCCGCTTCTTGATTGCTCAACACACCCACATAAGGGACGATAAGCGCCAAGCCAAAGGACTCAAATAACGAATAGACAAGCATCAAAGCTAGAATCCATCCAAAACGTGCTTTCTCACGTCGATCGAGCACCGCAGTGATCAGCTTCCAGTATGTCATCGATCGGCTCCAGAGGAACAGATATCTGGAATAAGGCCTTTGTTGATCAGATGAGTGGAACTAAAGACAATGTCATCAGTGTAGTATATGTGGCCTCCCACTGACTCAATGGCTGTGATCTCTTCTTTCAGCTTGGCATCGTCAGGCATACTGCGATATTCGATTCCTTTGATATAGATGCTGGGGGCCAGAAGGCGGATCGTGGGAGCTGCTGAAGGCCATCGATTGGGGGCTACACCATCGATGATGCTGAGAGCAGCAAGATATTCACAGCGCTGTTCAAGAGTAAAAAATGGCCTGCCAGGTCCTTTGTTGACATAGCGATCTTCTGTCACAGTGACAACAAGGATGTCTCCTTGCTTCTTTGCCTCTTCAAAATGCTTGAGATGTCCATAGTGAACAAGATCGAAGCAACCGTGGCAATGCACAACCTTACGCCCTAATTCTCGATACTGCGCAACTTTCGATGCTAATTCTTCTAGCGATTGGACCTTAGCGATACTCATGGTGCAACCCTCGCTTGAGATCGTCAATGGTCAATGGAATATTGCCTGTCCGGCTCACCTGGCAGGCGGCTGCTAGGCTTCCTAAAAAGCCTGCTTCCCATATCGACGCACCTGCTTGCAGTGCCATGGCAGATGTTGTCAACAAGGAATCACCTGCACCTGCAACGTCTTTAGGATAGGCATTAAAGGCAGGCAATTGATCTGTGTGCAAACCCGTCTCTAATAGCGCTGGCGAATAGATCAGCGCACCTTCAGCTCCCAGCTTTAAGATCATGTATTGAGCGGATGCCTTAGCACATAATGTCTGGGCCAAAACTGCCAACCCCGAATCGTGATCCTTTAACGCAATACGGGCCTCACGCTCTGTGGGTGTGATGAGGGTCATTCCATGAAAACGTCCGATATCGCCTATCTGGGAGGAACATTGGCTGTCGGCGACCATCGCGATGTCGCGTTGATGACAAAAACGAATGAGTTCCTCAACAAGAGGTTGTGGAAGGGCTCCGTAGTTAAAGTCAGAAAAGATCAAGAGGTCGGCCTGTTCTAACGTGGGTTTTAACGTTGACAGAAGTTTTTCGATGGTGTCATGCGAGATGGCGTGCTGACGAAGATGGTTGACGCGTAACAATGTCTTATCTAGGGCTCTAAAACGCTGCTTCAGGGTTGTAGGACGGTCATCTTCCGAAAAGAAGCAAGCATTAACACCTTGTTCGGCTAGACGAGAGCGAATAAAATCAGCCGGCTCATCTTTGCCGAGAACAGAGAAAAAAGAAACGTCCCCTCCCAAACTTTGTGCATGGGCAGCGACGATGGCGGCTCCGCCAACAAATCGTTCTCTGAGTAGCGGACTGACCACGATTGTGGGGTCCTCCTGCGACATTCCCAATGGTTCGCAATCGATATACTCGTCAACTACAGTATCACCAATGACACACACCTTGATGCCGGACATGCCTTGTAGAATGTCTTCAAGATGCTGCTTGTGGCTGCCATGCCGCTCCAAATAATGACTGGGTAAATGAATGCAAGCGGTCGTGATTTCCTTAATCTGGGTACGTAGAAGATCCATCGAAGCAAAACCGATATCTCCAGAACAAAACAGAAGTCGCCCACCATACCCTTTCACAGTTTCTAGCTCAGGGTTGTATCGCTCTTCATGCTCCCTACCTTTAACAACGACGTGCGGTTTCAGCGATTCAATGAATGCCTCAGGCTTGTCGCGCAGAATGAAGGCATGATCAACCCAGCTCGTTTCCTGCACGGCTTCTAAGCGCATACGTTCTGGCAACATGGTGTCAGGAAACTCATCAGAGGTGACGGCAACGACAAGAAAATCACCACTTTCCTTAGCAAAGCGTAATAAGCGTAAATGTCCAGGGTGCAAAATATTAAAATTGCCAGATACAAACACAATACGGCTATCACGGTTAGCAGCTGCTCGAATGCGCTCTAGCGATCGGGCTGAATCTTGATGCAGGGTCGCGATACTCATAAGTCCCTTGTCGATATATCGTGCAGATATTATACCCAAGGAAACTGAAAAGTTGGCGATGGAGCGCGCCAACTTTTCAGTTTCCTTGAGTATAGATGAGGCTCAGTGTACTGACTTGACTGTGAAGATGTATACGAAAATTCGCGGATGAGGTAAAAGAGGCTCTTGTTACCAAGGTTTCTACTATGAGCTTCTCGCATTACAGCCACCAAATTGCGGGTACCCTGGATCGGGCACAAGCAACCCATCGTCACCTACCGATTCCTTTGGACCAAGGATTGATACGTGTGTTGGAGCTGATGGAAAGTGCCAAAAAGCTCGGAAACAAAATTATTTTGATTGGAAATGGCGGCAGCGCTGCCATTGCTAGCCACATCGCAACAGATTTGTGGAAACGTGCGGGCATCCGTGCCACAGCTTTCAGCGATGCCTCTATGATCACATGTGTTAGCAATGATTTTTCCTACGCAGAAGTCTATAGCAAACCTATTGAGCAATTCGCTGACGAACACGACCTCTTGTTTGCCATTAGCAGCAGTGGTAACTCTCCAAATATCGTCAATGGAGTAGAAGAAGCCAAGAAGCAGGGATGTGAGACTGTGACGTTATCAGGTTTTTCGCCAGACAACCGCTTAAGGCAGGTTGGCGATCTCAATCTCTACCTACCTTCTACAGAGTATGGATGGGTGGAAATTGGCCATATGGTCATCCTTCACTATCTATGCGATCGGTTTATCTGCCTAAAACAAGACGCACAACACTATCCATCGTCTCATCCCCTGTAAAACATATGCCGAAGATGAAAGCTATCGTTACCGGAGGATGCGGCTTCATTGGAAGTCATCTTGTGGACCTTCTCGTCTCACAAGGCCTGCAAGTCACTGTCCTGGATAACCTGAGCTCAGGCAGAAGAGAAAATCTGCAACAAGTCGAAAACCAAGTGCAGGTTGTCGAATGTGATATCAGCCGAGAGGGGGACTGGCAACAGCTATTCGCTGGGGTTGACTATGTCTTTCACTTAGCCGCTCTCGCCGATATTGTTCCTTCCATCAAAGATCCGACAAGCTACTTCCGCACGAATGTAGATGGCACTTTCTATGTGCTGGAGGCGTCACGTCGTCATCAGATCAAGCGATTTGTCTATGCTGCGTCGTCATCCTGCTACGGCATTCCTACTGTCTATCCCACTCCAGAAGATGCTGATATTCAAACTAAATACCCTTATGCTCTCACCAAATATCTCGGTGAAGAAATGGTGTTGCATTGGAGTGAGGTCTATCAGTTGCCTGCGCTAGCGCTGCGGCTCTTTAATGTGTATGGACCACGTTCGCGTACCTCTGGAACATATGGTGCGGTGTTCGGTGTCTTTTTAGCACAAAAATTGGCGGGAAAGCCTTTTACTGTAGTGGGAGATGGACAGCAAACACGTGATTTTACCTACGTCACAGATGTAGCGGAAGCTTTTCTTGCAGCGGCTAACAGTTCCTATTCTGGTTCTGTCTACAATGTGGGCAGCGGTCGCACTGTTTCAGTTTTGGAGTTGGTCGCGCTACTCAAAGGACCCGTAACCTATATCCCAAAACGACCAGGCGAACCAGCATGTACCTTTGCCAAAATAGACAAGATTAAGCACGATATCGGCTGGACACCTCGCGTCACATTTGAAGAGGGAGTCGCCAATATTCTCAAGGAGATCAACTACTGGACTAAAGCTCCTGTATGGACTCCTGAGACCATTGCAGAAGAAACAAAAGAGTGGTTTCGGTGTCTGTCCTAAAGTATTACTACCTGTTGGCAAAACGTTACCTATTCTTACTACGCCATGGTGGGCGTTTCTTAAATAACTATGTGAAAGCTTCGCGAGAAATAGGCAGACGTTGCGCAGGATTTGCTGTCGGGGTTATCCCCGCTGATGTGATTGGTCCTATGATTCTGTTCTTTGAAGCTCATCTTAGACACTTTCAAGTTCATCATCTAGATGCACAACGCGACGCGATTCTCATTACCACTTCGAAGCCTTGCAATCGCCAACTTCATAAGATGATCTGCCGATCGGCTAATGTAGTGATTGACGATGACCTTTTCCATACGTTTACTGAAGGAGGAGAACGCGTTCTCTCTCGTCAAGGAAGCCTAGTGGCACAGAAGTTCACCAATGGGCCTGTTTTCTATAAAGGGTGTCCAAGCTTCATCAGCTTTAATGAAGATGAGCTCTCATATGGTAGAAGCTTACTAAAAAAAATGGGCGTCGACGCCTCAAAGCCATTGATCACCATTCACAATAAAGATGGGGGATATTGGCAATCACGTGGTGCACACAAGGAATGGGATGCCTATCGCGATACCGATTTCAATGACCTTCTTCCCACCATTCACTATTTGAAAAGCCAAGATTTTCAAATAATTCGCACAGGATTTTATACGGACCCGCCTTCCAAAGACTACGTCGATATCAATGGTTTGACGAGAGACGAGATCGACTTTATGGATGTCTATCTGCAACAGCAAGCTATCCTCTCAATTAATGGAGACAGCGGAATTGCTTGGCTACCCTACCTGTTTCGTAAACCCGTGCTCATCCACAATTTTATCCCTATGGGAGAAAGCCCACCTGTAGAACGAGGCCTCTTTGTTCCCAAACTGATGCGCAAGAAGGGAACAAAACGCCTCATGACACTTCGTGAGATTCAAGAGATCAAGCATCTTTTTGGCTATCCAGAGGGCTCGCGCTATGTGATTCGATCTATTTCTGCCGACAGTTTCCAAGGCAGCTACTACTACAACAAATATGGAATTGAGGTGATAGATAACACTCCTCAAGAAGTCTTAGAGGCCGCTAAAGAGGCGATTCAGTATGAAAAAGGAAGCCTGAAATTAACAACCGAAGACGAAGCAAGAC
This sequence comes from uncultured Chlamydiae bacterium, assembly GCA_945957095.1. GTDB lineage: Bacteria > Chlamydiota > Chlamydiia > Chlamydiales > JAJFMA01 > CAMFKD01. The sequence continues at coordinate 1,497 of CAMFKD010000102.1, read as the reverse complement.
AACGTCAATTTAAGGCATCTTTCCCCCTACAGCACCCGATGAGACATACACCGGGGATTGTTTCCCCTTCATTTCTCAAAAAATACGAAGAAATTCTTATTTAGAATATTCTCTTCAGAGATAAGACGGCAGCATGGTCATCGACCAGTTGCATAGGCCTCAAGTAACGATACTCTATTCCTACATCAAAGCAATCCGTTAAGGGATAGCCAAAACCCACAATCGCTTGCCAAGAAAAGTTATCTTCCCCGCCAGAGAGTGTCCCCAAAAAACCAGCTTCGACATTATGGTTGGCATGACAATAACCTAGACCTAGTCCTAGATAGGGATTGAGCCAATCATAGCAAGTGGGAATCTCATATAAAGCGTTAACCATCACCGTGGTCAGATCCGCATGTCCCGTCCCTTTGACCATGCTGTCACCACGCAATCTGAGTCCTTTGACTGAATTGCGTCGATAGGCCACTTCTGCCTCTAAGCGCATGCCACAGCAAAACCCATAGCCTCCAAACCCACCGATGACGTACCCTGTCTCAGGATCAATAGCGATCACGTGATCGACAACATCAATGAAGTTGACCCCGCCAAGCGCCCCAGCATAAAAACCACCATGACAGCTACGCACAGAAAAGACTGCGATACATGCCATCAAACAGGTAAACAATGTGATTCTCATTCTGATCCTCTGCTATACAACTAAAAATATTGTTTTAGAGATAGGGTGGCAGCTTGGCTTTCGACGTGACGACATGGCCGCAAATAGCGATATTCTAGTCCCAAATCAAAGCAAGGTGTGATGGCGTAACTTAAACCAATGATGGTCTGGACTGCGAATGATTGACAGGAGACAGCACCAACAGCAAAATTACCCACCACTAGTTCTTCTGTCTTGCCATAGCCTAGGCCCAATCCGATGTAAGGTGTCCATCGGTTACAAACAGATGACAATTCATAGAGAATGTTAACCATGGCGGTTGAAGTCTCTCCTCGTCCAATGGTACTGCCGGGAGAAAAATATCTAGGAAAATCTGGACCGATGATATCGCTAGCATCGACTTCTTTTAGGTCATTGCGACGATAGGCAAGTTCGCCTTGAAGATGAAAGCCATTGCAAAAGCGGATTCCCCCATAAGCTCCCACTAGAAAGCCCACCTTAGTGCCGTAGCGCCACTCTGACTGCTGGTGGTTCATCCAGTTAGCTCCGCCGAGAGCCCCGACGTAACAATCCACATGATTAAATAGGTCAGCATGAGCTGCAGTTATCCCAACTAATGCTGCTAAAAAAGCAAGCCATCGGTATCTCATCTTTATCTCTAATGCCTCTCAAAACAATGCCAATGAACATAACCTTCCAAAGAAATATTGTCATTGTTTTTCAAAGTATTCAGCAGCACCCGCTAAAATTTTTACCACAGAGAACGCAGAGGGCACAGAGAGGGAAATGGAAAAAACTAAACACAATACTTTCTTAAAAATCGAAATGGATTTCTCATTTTC